>DLYC01000263.1:19545-20667 GCA_003447895.1 Lachnospiraceae bacterium
GAGATATGAAGAAGACCGTCTGCGCCGCCCAGATCTACGAATGCGCCGAAGTCAGTAATGTTCTTGACTGTGCCTTCCACGACATCGCCGGGCTTGATCGTAGCAAAGAGTTTCTCCTGCATCTCTTTGCGCTTCGCAACCAGAAGGACCTTGCGGTTTCCGATGTATCTGCGCCTGCTGGGATTGTACTCTGTGATCATGAACTCGATTTCCTGACCGTTGTACTTGTTCAGATCCTTCTCATAAGTATCCGATACAAGGCTTGCAGGGATGAATACTCTCACTTCATCGACTACAACACTGAGTCCGCCGGACAGGACCTGTGTTACCTTAGCTGTAAGGACTTCCTTGTTGTTGTAAGCTTCCTCGATGCGCTTGTTGCCGCGGTCAGCAGCCAGTCTCTTGTAGGAGAGAACGACCTGGCCGTCGCCGTCATTGGTCTTGATGACCTTGACTTCAAGCTTGTCACCAATATGCAGAACCTCTGTGAGGTCTACAGTATTATCATTCGTGTACTCGCTGCGAGTAAGAACGCCGTCCGATTTCCAGCCAATGTTAAGAATGGCTTCACTCGGCTTAACGTCGATGACTGAACCTTCAACTACCTCCCCCGTATGAATTGGCTTGTTCGGTAACTCTTCAAGCATTTGTTCAAAAGTCTGTTCTGACATAGTTTTGAACCTCCTCTATGATATTCTTTGGGGTCGAAGCCCCTGCGGTGATTCCTATGATCTGTTCAGTTCCGGCAGGAGAAAGATTAAGGTCACGCCACGTTTGTATGAAATACGTGTTTGCACACTCCTTTCTGCAGATCTCATAGAGCTTGGCAGAATTGGAGCTGCTCTTTCCGCCGATGACGATCATGACATCTGCTTTGGAGGCAATTTCCCGGGCTTCCGCCTGTCTCTCATGTGTAGCACTGCAGATAGTATTCACACATTCTAGATTGTATCCTTTTTCCTTCAAATATGCAATAATTTCTTCAAATTTGTTTACATTGAAGGTGGTCTGGGAGACCACGCAGATTTTCCGTTCCCCGTTCGGGACCTGTCCGGGTCCGTCCGAAGGCTCTGAAAACGCCCTGGCCTCATCCATATTCCCGATCACGGTGACCGGAACGCT
>DLYC01000263.1:20820-22403 GCA_003447895.1 Lachnospiraceae bacterium
ATCCTCTTTACAAAGGGGCAGGTGGCGTCCACACAGTTC
The DNA here is from genome assembly GCA_003447895.1 of Lachnospiraceae bacterium. Classification (GTDB taxonomy): domain Bacteria; phylum Bacillota; class Clostridia; order Lachnospirales; family Lachnospiraceae; genus CAG-791. The sequence continues at coordinate 20,860 of DLYC01000263.1, forward strand.
GCCCCTGTCGCGCGAAGCTTCTCCTCCTTAGCCCTGGATATTCCATGGGACCTCGTGATGATCGTTCCGCTTCTGATGCCGGAAAGCTCCTCATCGGACATGATCACATGCACGCCCTTTCGCTCAAGATCCGCCACCAGTTCTTCGTTGTGGATGATGGGACCGTAAGTATAAATAGGTCCGCCCTTCTCCACTTCTCCGTATACCTTCTCTACGGCCCTCTTTACGCCAAAGCAGAAGCCGGCGCTCTTTGCCGTGATGATCTTTGCCATATGCAGGTCTCCTCAGATTTTCTCATCAACGATCGAAAGGATCCGATCTGCCACTTCATCGATCGTCATGTCCGATGTATCCACTAAAACCGCGTCATCCGCCTTTCTGAGCGGTGAGATCTCGCGGTTCATGTCCCTCTCGTCCCTCTCTCTGATCTGCGCTTTGATCTCATCCAGATCGGCCTTCTCCCCCTTTTGGATGAGTTCTTCATAGCGCCTTTTCGCCCTCTCGTCCACATTGGCGGTCAGGTATATTTTGACCTGCGCGTCCGGAAGAACGACGGTTCCGATGTCTCTTCCGTCCATGACGACGTTCTGCCGGCGGGCAAGCTTCTGCTGAAGCTCCACAAGTTTGCGGCGGACGTCCTGATTGACGCTGGTGCGGGAAGCCATGTCGCTCACCTGCGGCGTCCTGATCTGGTCGTTGACATTTTCTCCTCCGAGAAGGACGACCTGCGCGCCGTCCCTGTACTCGATCGAGATATCCGCCTCGCCGCACGAAGCACTGATGGATGCGGCGTCCTCCGGGCTGATCCCCTTTCTGAGGATAAAGAGCGCCATAGCCCTGTACATTGCCCCCGTATCGACATAAATGTAATTCTTCTTCGCCGCAACCGTCTTTGCGATCGTGCTTTTCCCCGCGCCCGCAGGGCCGTCAATTGCAATATTGATCATATAGAAAACCTCCGTATACTGTTCAGGGCCCGCAGGGCAGGCCGTTTCCTGTCATCACTCTTCCCGCGCCGCGCACTCTCCCGCGAGGCGTCCTGTCGACCAGGCAATCTGAAGGTTGAATCCTCCCGTGTGCGCGTCCACATCGAGCACTTCGCCCGCGGCATACAATCCGTCCACCTCTCTTGAGCGCATGGTCGAAGGATCAAACTGCTTCACGTCAAGACCTCCGCCGGTGACGATCGCTTCCTCGAATCCGCCGGTCCCTTTGGCGCCGATCGGAACGTTTTGTATCAAAAAAGCGAGATTTCCAATCTCTTTTTCATTTAAAGAGCCTGCCGTTCTGTCGCGGATCCCGGAGAGCTCCGCGATGACCTCCGCAAGTCTCGCCGGAAAAAGCGGCCTGAGAAAGCCCGCCGTTTTCTTTTTGGGCGACGCTTCGATCTCCCGCTTCAGACGGTTTACGAGCTGCTCCTTCGTGAGGGCCGGTTTGAGATTGAGTGTCATCCGGTAGCCCTCGGGGGACCTGCCAAAATCCATATAGCAGGAAGCGGTCAGAACCAGCGGACCGCTCACGCCGAAATGGGTAAAGAGCATTTC
>DLYC01000263.1:22531-23698 GCA_003447895.1 Lachnospiraceae bacterium
GCCCGCCGCCGGGTCCTTGGGATTTTCGCTCCCCGGAATCTCCTCTACTGTCAGTTCCACATTCTTGAGAGAAAGACCCTGAAGCTCGCCGCACCACGCTTCGCGCGTCCTTAAAGACACCAGGGAAGGGCGGGGCCTGATCACACGGATCCCCAGTTCGGACGCCATTTTGTAGCCGTCCCCCTCTGACCCCGTCGAGGGATAGGATTTCCCGCCTGTCGCAAGGATCACGGCCCGGGCAGGCACTTCTTCGCCGGATCTTAGCTTTACGCCCGTCACATATTGTCTTCCGTCTCTGACGTCCGTCATAATATGGCTTACCGGGCAGTGATAGCGGATCTTCACATTTTTTCCGGAAAGATGTGAAAGGAGCGCCTTCGTCACATCCGAGGCGTGGTCTGAGACCGGAAAAACCCGCTCCCCTCGCTCGACCTTGACCCTGCATCCGTTCTCTTCCATAAACTGCATCATCTGCTGCGGGTCGAAGCCGTACACCGCGCTGTAGAGAAATTTGGGATTTGTGACGACATGCCCCCAGAATTCCTGCAGATCGCAGGCGTTTGTCAGATTGCACCGCCCTTTTCCGGTGATATAGATCTTCTTGCCGGCCTTCTCTGTCTTTTCCAAAACAGTGACCGCCGCGCCGTTGTCCGAAGCCGCGCAGGCAGCCATCAGCCCTGCGGCGCCGGCGCCGATGACGACGATCCCGTCGGCCTTATTCTTTTTACTATGATCTGTCATCCTGTCCTTTCCGCCTCATCGCCTCACAGCGTCCGATGCGGCATCCGGTATCCTGTATCTGTAACGTAAAGTTTATGATATCTTAACCCCTTCTCATTTTCAAGGGCTCGATTCTTATTGCAGTTTGCGCGTCACGATTATACAATACAGTTGTGTCCGGTCCTGGGGAGGGTGCCTTCGGGTATTGCCGGTGTCTAAGCTCAACCATACAGATTCCCTTAGAAACACGCGGCAGCCGGCCACATGAAAATGCCAAAAAAGGCTGCGGTCCCGATCACATTCGGGGCCGCAGCCTTTTATTAACTTATTCGGATATTCGTGTCCGCTTCGGTCCCTCTTTAGGAACCGCGCTGTCAATTATTTGTAATTGACGATCTTTCCGAAGTCTTCCTTCAGGGAAGCGCCGCCGATCAGGCCGCCGTCGAT
>DLYC01000263.1:23799-24667 GCA_003447895.1 Lachnospiraceae bacterium
GAGCCGCCGTACTGGATGCGGATCTTCTCAGCTGTATCTGTGTCATAGATCTCAGCGATGAGCTCACGGATCGCGTGGCAGACTTCCTGTGCCTGCTCGGTCGTAGCGACCTTTCCTGTGCCGATTGCCCAGATAGGCTCATAAGCGATGACCATGGAAGCAGCCTGCTCAGCAGTAACGCCGATCAGATCGCTCTTAAGCTGAAGGCGGATCCAGTCGATCGTGACGTTTGCTTCTCTCTGCTCGAGAGACTCGCCGCAGCAAAGGATCGGTGTAAGGCCGTACTCGAAAGCCTTGAGAACCTTTCTGTTGAGGAAAGCATCGTCCTCTTTGTAGTAGTCTCTTCTCTCGGAGTGTCCGATGATTACATACTGAACGCCGGCATCCTTGAGCATAGCGCCGGAGATCTCGCCTGTGTAAGCGCCGCTGTCCTTGTCAGAAATATTCTCTGCGCCGACTGCAACGTTGGATCCCTTGACCGCCTCGACAACAGGAACGATGTCGATTGCGGGTACGCAGTATACAACATCCACATCATCGCTCTTTACCAGGGGAGCAAGCATCTCTACGAGCGCCTTCGCCTCTGAGGGGGTCTTGTTCATTTTCCAGTTGCCGGCTACGATTTTTCTTCTTGCCATAATAGCTTCTTCTCCTTCTTTGATACTACACTAATGTAAGATATATTCCGCACACCGCAGTCCCCAATGTTTCACATCCGGGACTGCGGACGCCGAATCATTACGATTTATTTGTCGTCAGCTGCCGCTACGCCGGGAAGGACCTTGCCCTCAAGGAACTCAAGGGAAGCGCCGCCGCCGGTGGAGATATGAGTCATCTTGTCGCCGTAGCCCAGCTGGTTTACAGCTGC
>DLYC01000198.1 GCA_003447895.1 Lachnospiraceae bacterium
TGTTCTGCAGATTGGCACTGAATGTATTAAAGCTGATCTCTTTGACCTGCTCGGACTTGCGCTCCGCTTCTTTCTGTTTTGTCTCCTGCAGAACGGCGTTGCTTCTCTTGACGCCATCAAAGATATAGTTCGCTCCCCAGTCAAACGCCAGCTTCGTACCGATCGTTCCGAAAGAGTTTTTGGGCTCCAATTTAGGATCCACTTCTTTCGGCGGAATGTGCGGCGGCAGTCCAAATGTCTGCAGAATGGTGTCCGCAAACATGCGGCAGGTCCTTCCGTTTGCATCATTGAACACATGCTGGGAGATCAGCATCTGGCTCGCAAAAGATGCAAGCTGGATCGCATGCGTCTTCTGAAGTGACGGATTGTCACTCTCCGACTTGATCCGGTTGATCCCCTGTGCGATGATGTCCATCGTCTTATACAGTTGCCCGGGGACATACACTGATCCGACGCCTTCAAGCCGGTTCGGCACCGCAACGAATTTCCCGCGAAGCTTTCCCGCATCCTTGTCTCCCGGCCTTGCCGCCTCGTTAAGAGATGCAAAAGCATTATAGACATCGCCAAAAGACACCTGTTTCTTATCTTTCAGATCATCCGCGTACATTCGGGACATTTCACAGCCCATGTGATGACCCATTTTGGCTTTTTCGGTTTTTTCGAGTTCTTTCTGGGCGTTTTTCCTCTCCTGAGAATTATCCGGGGCGTTTTCCACTGCCTTCCTCAGTTCATCAAGGTCAGCCGCGAGTGTACTGGAGCTCCCGGCACGTCCCTCTTCCAATGAGGCAAAACTGCCATTCTCAATATCGACTGTCTCTATCTCTTCAATTCCCTTGAACGGTTCATCGGCAAACTTGAAATCTTCTACAGTATTCTGATATGCCTGCGGCGTATCCTTGTAATCCGGCTCATACTCCGGGTTATTAACGACTTTCCGCACCAGGTTCGGTTCTCCCCATTGTATTGCGCACATATTGAGGTATTCCCCTGCGTCATCGCTGGCGAAGTCTGTCTTCTTTCTGATCTTTTCAAAGACATTTCCAAATGTCTGGTTAATGAAGTCGTCTACGCTGACAGTTTTTTTGCTTTTGGCGGCCTTTTTGATGGCTTTTGCCAGGCCGCCGGCCGCATCATTGAACGCATTAATGGAAGGATCAAACAGATCCTCATCCAGACCTAAATCCTCAGTCTGCTGGGCCCTGTCCCTGTGATTTTCCAGTGACCCCCGGAGCATATTCTCCAGAGCTCTCAGGTCATTTTCATTCAGAACTTCACCGCGGCTATTTACAATCGGCATTGTGATTCTCCTTTTGCATCAGGTCAATTCAATTAAATGTCATACGGATCTTCGCTACAAACCTGTATTTGTTCTTTCTGTTGAAATATATGCAATATTATCATGAATTCCCACGGCTTACATAAAAAATTCGAGATGAGAAAACCCCGGAAAGCCGCTTATTTACTGGCTTTCCGGGGCATAAAAAAGAAGCGATAGACGAGGCTCGAAAGCGAATACCAGGAGCCTTAAAAACCCCGAAAAGAAAGGAAGTACCGCTCATTGGCTTTTTATTTGGTGAACAGTTTTGTGAACAGATCAGCCTGGTGCTTCCTCATCCAGCCATTGCTCCAGTTTCTTCTGTAAAAGCTTTTTATCCGGCAGGTAGAGCTCGTATTTCGCCGCATAGATATTGGCATCTTTCGGCAGTGTCAGTTCGACCATAGCATCACTTTTATCCTTACAAAGCAAAATGCCAATCGTCGGGTTCTCTTNNCTACCAACTGTACTACTATCGCATTCCGTTGCGTTCCTGTTTGTCGAACGCAATAGAAACTATACTACACGGTTCTTATGGTGTCAACTTGTTTTTTGAAAAAACTTTGACCACGGATCTTCACTGTCCATTGCCGCAGTTTCCTGCTGCCTTTTCAGCCTGCCTCTCAGCGATCCTTTACGCCGGAATGTCGTTCTGCGCGAGGTGCCTGACCATCCGGTAAGAGACGATGTCGATCACAATGACGTAGACCAGGAACAGGGTCGAGAAGAAGCTGCTCTCCATCGAGGCGCAGAAATCATAGAATCCGTGCAGCAGGAGCGGCACGATGACGGCGAGCCGGCGCCAGTTCCTGGCGCGCTCGGAGATCGCCGATGTCCTCGAGCCTTCTCGCTTCGCCGTAATAGTGTCCCATGAAGATGCCCGTGATGCAGTGCATCGGAACGGCTGTGATCGCGCGGATCCCGATGACGCCGACGCCCATGCCGAGCATGTAGCTGAAGTTCTCCGCCGCCGCAAATCCGAGCGACACCGCGACAGCATACACAATGCCGTCGAAGCGGAAGTTGAAGGCCTCCTGATTCCAGGTGAGCTTCTTCAGCGCGAAATACTTGACCAGTTCTTCACTGCCGCCGACGACAATGAAATAAAAGATCAGGTTGTAGAGCCAGTCCACCTCCGGGAGCACGAATCCGATCGCATACAGGCCGATCGACTCGAGAATGGACGCCGCGATCGTCGTCAGAGCACCCGCGATAAACAGCTTGATCATCAGGCCGATCGGCTCCTTCTCGATCTTATCCATGCGATAGATCAGCCAGATCAGCAGAAACGACGGGATCAGCGCCAGCCACAGTATAATTCGGAACATGAGATTCCTCCGTCAATAATTATGGAAAAAGCCTTCGCCCTTCCTCAAAATAACTGCTAAATATCATCAATAATTCTATCATATACAGCGCATCCGCGCCGCAGCAACGCACATTCTCTCGATCGATCTCATGCGGATCACCGCGCGGCTGCGGCTGCGTCATACCATTCGCCGAATCAGAACATCGTGGCCGCGCTTCTTCTCATTCTTAGAATACTTTCCACACCGCCGCACTGTACGGAGGCAGCTCGCTCCCGCCGCCGAAGTCGTGCACCGTGTCTGTCAGGAGGTCCATCGCCCGGCCGGCGCGCGCGTCGAAGTGCGCCACGAACGGCGCCTCATCCGCGTTGATCGCGACCATGATTCGGCCGCTCTCCGACTCCCGCTCGAAGATGCACTGACGGTTGGTCAGGAGGATGCTCCGGAAGCTGCCGAATGCCAGAATATCCTCATTTTTCCTGATCTCGCAGAGCTTTGAGACTACATCGGTCAACGCGTTCCACTCCGGCTTTTCGACCGCCGGGCGGAGCGCATCGTCGCCCTCCTGCTTCGTGCCGCGCATCCCCCACTCGCTCCCGTAATACACGGCGGGAATGCCGGGCATCGTGAAACACATCGTGTAGAGCAGCGGCAGGTGCGCCGGATTGTTCAGGATCGAGGCGACCCTCGTCACGTCGTGGTTGTCCGCGAAAGAGATCAGGTTCATGCCGCGGTAGAGGCACCACGGCTCCGAGCCGAACTGGCGCATCAGCGAATGGACGATCTCAAACAGGTTCAGGCTGTTAAAGCTCGAGTGCAGTCCCTTGTAGCACTCATAGTTCGTGGCGCTGTGCAGCATCTCGGGGTTCATGATCACTTTGTAATCCCCGCCCAGGATCTCGCCAAATGTAAAAAACTCCTTCCCGAGTCCGTTCACAAACCCGCGGAA
>DLYC01000277.1:0-2684 GCA_003447895.1 Lachnospiraceae bacterium
CTGATCGCAATAATATCCATGACAATGACGAAGATCAGCCATACATAGGTAAGCGTTTCGCTTTCCACAGACGCGCAGAAGTCATAGAAGCCGTGGATCAGCACAGGGACGAGAAGGCTGAGTGTCTTGTTTGTCTTGGCCTTCTGCACATATCCGTATTTGGTGCAGATTTTCTGAAGGCCGTAGAAATGGCCCATGAAGACGCCACAGATGCAGTGAAGAGGAATCGCCGCGACGCCTCTGATGACAGCGACTTCAAGACCGAATCCCATGATATAGCCGACGTTTTCAAGCGCCGCAAATCCGATCGAGACGAAGGCGCCATAGACAACGCCATCGAAGACGAAGTTGAAGTTGGGGTCATTCCAGGATCCCTTGCGGAGCATGAAACGCTTACTGGCTTCCTCCGCCAAGGCGATCACAAGGAAATTCTCGATGAGAAAATAGGGCATACCGCCTGTGATCCCCAGCGCCGCAAGCGCATAGGCGCCGGCATATTCCAGTATGATAGCCGGGATCGTGGAAAGACAGCCCAGGAAAAACAGCTTTGTAAGAAGTCCTGCGGGTTCCGGCTCGATCTTATCCTTCTTAAATATATAAAAAAGCAGAATTACGCACGGCAGCAATGCCGCAACAAGAATAGTAGTCATTTTCTTCCTCCTAAATGATCTTTTGGAAATCCTGGTGTCCGGGTTACAAATCTTCTGAAACCTTATTGAGGAACTACTTCCCGGCCCGATGAACGTCAAAAGCCCGCAGCAATTCCTCCGCCATTTCTTAATACTATATCATACACCCAAACTGCTCACTTTTCCATCTTTCCGAAGCGCCGCGCCATGCGCCGGCGGCCCGCCTCCCGGCAAACGAATTACTTTTCCATCTTCCAAAACGCCGCGCTGTACGCCGGAAGCCTGCTCCCGCCGCCGAAGTCGTGTTTTTTACCGGTGATCAGGTCCACGGCCGTCCCGCAGCCCGCGTCGAAGTGCGCCACATACTCGTTCTCGTCCGCGTTGATCGCCACGAGGACTCTCTCGCCCGCTGCCTTTCTCTCGAAGATGCACTGCTTGTTGGTGAGGACGACACTGCGGAAGTCGCCGTAGCAGAGGGCTTCCGACGATTTTTTGGCAGAAGCGAGTTTGCTGATCCACTCTGTGAGCCCGTTCCACTCCGGTTTCTCAATGCGGGGGCGAAGCGCCGGGTCGCCCTGGTTTTTGTGGCCTTTGACGCCCCACTCGCTGCCGTAGTAGATGCTGGGAATGCCGGGCATGCCAAATGCAAGGGCGTAGATGAGAGGCAGGTGCTTCTCGTTGGTGAGGACGCTGGCCACCCTCGTCACGTCGTGGTTGTCCACGAAGGACAGGAGGTGATAGCCTCTGTACAGGCACCAGGGGTCGGAGCCGAACTGGCGCATCAGCGAGTGATTGACTTCGAACATATTCATGCTGTTGAAGCTCGAGAAGAGGCCCTTGTAGCACTCGTAGTTGGTCGCGCTGTGCAGCATTCCGTCTCCCATGATGGTCTTGTAGTCGCCGCCCAGGATCTCGCCGATCAGATAGAAGTCCTGCTTGAGGGAGTCCGTATAGCCGCGGAGCCTCCGGATGAAATCCCTGTCGAGGCAGTAGGCCACGTCGAGCCTCAGTCCGTCGATGTCAAAATATTCCACCCAGAATTTGATCGCGTCAAAGAGATGGGCGATCACCGCCTCGTTTCTGAGGTTGAGTTTTACCAGGTCGTAGTTTCCTTCCCAGCCCTCGTACCAGAGGCCGTCGTTGTAAGGGGAATTTCCGTCGAAGCTGATGTTGAACCAGTCCTTGTAAGGCGAGTCCCATCTCTTCTCGAGGACGTCGACAAACTGGTAGAAGCCGCGGCCGACATGGTTGAACACGCCGTCCAGAAAGATCCGGATCCCGTTTTCATGGAGCGCCCCGCACACTTCTTTGAAATCCTCGTTGGTCCCGAGCCTGCAGTCGATCTTCTTGTAATCTCTTGTGTTGTAGCCGTGTGTATCCGATTCAAAGACCGGGCAGAAATACACCGCTGTGATGCCCAGCTTTTTCAGATGAGGGATCCAGTCCTTCACTTCCAGGATCCTGTGCGCCTGCACGCCGTCGTTTTCATAGGGCGCGCCGCACATGCCCAGCGGATAGATCTGGTAAATCACACTTTCTTCAGCCCACATAAAGTAATACCTCCTTTATCTCAGACGGGGAGCCCGTTTACCACAAATCTCTCCGTTTTGCAATAGAAAAACGTGAAATTTGGTAAAGAATTCCCCATTGTCCACAAAGTTATCCACATTTTATAGCCATTCATCCCAAAATCTCGAAACTTTATCCCCAATCGACAGGCTGTCCGTCTCCCTGGCGCCCCGCCATTCTACGGGGAAAAGCCGCCTGTAGGCACCTGTCAGGAACCGGTCGTCGAGAAGGACGACTATGCCCACATCCTCCGACGTCCGGATGACTCTCCCGGCCGCCTGAAGGACCTTGTTCATTCCCGGGAAGCGGTAGGCGTAGTCAAATCCGCTCTCCCCCTGCCCGTCAAAATATTGCTTGACCAGTTCTCTCTCCGCGCACACCTGGGGAAAACCGGTCCCGACGACCACCGCGCCGATCAGCCTGTCCTGCCTGAGGTCGATCCCCTCGCTGAAGATCCCGCCCAGAACGCAGAATCCCAGAAGGCTC
>DLYC01000277.1:2751-6012 GCA_003447895.1 Lachnospiraceae bacterium
TCTCGTCGCTTCCCGTCTCAAACCTCCCCAGAAAGGCCTTTCTCTCTTCCTCCGTCATCTGCGGGCTCTGGACCGCGAAGGCCGTCTCTTCGTCCTCCGGATACAGGCGCGCGTACTGCGTGAGCACCTGCTCCAGAAAGGCATAGGACGGAAAGAAGATCATATAATTTCCGTGCCGCTGCGAGACGCAGTTTCGGATGGCAGTCGCTATTTTGACATATTGGCCGTCGCCGCGCATCTTGTAGCGGCTCGTCACATCGTCCGCGATGAAGAGGCCCAGCTTCTCCGGATCGAAGGACGATCTGGCATAGACCTCGAAATCTTCGGGTTTTCCGCCCAGAAGGCGCTTGTAATACTGGATCGGCAGCATCGTCGCCGAGAACAGGATGCCGGCCGTGCCTTTTTCGAGGCACTTAGCCAGTTTATCAGATGGATCGATGCATAACAACCGCAGAATGTAATCCTCTCTCCCGCGCCGCTGCACGTAAATCCGATACTTATCATCCATTTCCTCGTATATCATCAGAAAATGGGACAGGTCAAAATAGAACTCCAGGAACTTCTCCCGCCTTTTCGCGGCATTTTCCCCGCCTGCGGGGCCCGGCTCCACGCGGTCGTCTTCCTTCTGTGCACTCAGCGCACTGCCGCCTTCCGTCTGCCGGGGCTTCTCACTATCGGCTTCCGGCTTCCGGGGCTCCTCGCGGCCTGCTCCCCGCCTCTCCTCGCTCAGGATGGTCTGCATCTCCTCCATGACCTTATAGGCGGCATCCGCGATCTCGTCGATCTCTTCCAGGGGCAGGATCCTCTCTCTGCCCGCCACGGTGATCACCGTCCCGGCCTCCGGCTCTTCGAACGCCTTTTTGCAGGGTCCAAGCGCCGACACGAGTTTCCCCAGTCTCTTTCCCAGCTCCTTATGGGTTTCCTTTACGGAGCTCCTGAAGGCGCGGCACTTCTCCCTTGTGAGCGAGGCGCTGTACATCTCCCTTCCTCTTTCCACCAGGTTGTGGGCCTCGTCCACAAGGAACAGATATCTGCTCTGCCCCTGCCCTTCGGCAAAAAACCGCTTGAGTCTTGCGTGCGGATCAAACAGATAGTTGTAGTCGCCCACCACCGCGTCCGCAAACAGGGAGGCATCCAGCCCCAGTTCGAAGGGACATACATTGTACTTCCCGGCGTACGCTTCCAGAGTCTCCCGGCTCAGGTCGTCCTCCTTTTGAAGGAGAGCATAGAGCGCCTCGTTGACCCTGTCATAGTGGCCCCTGGCTCTCGGGCAGGTGTCGGGCCCGCAGGCTCTCTTTTCCAGGGGGCAGATTTTGTCCTTGGCCGTCAGCTGCACGCACTTGAGCCGCATTCCGTTTTCTCTTAAGATCGAGAGGGTTTCCAGGGCCACCCGGCCCGTCACTGTTTTGGCCGTGAAGTAAAACAGGCGGTCCGCCTTGCCCTCCCCCATCGCCTTGAGCGCGGGGAACATGGCGGAGATCGTCTTCCCCGTCCCGGTCGGCGCCTCCAGAAACAACTTCTTTCCGTGGCAGATCGTGTTGTAGACGTGCACTGCCAGATCCCGCTGCCCGGGCCTGTAGGAAAACGGGAACTGAAGACCCGCAAGGCTCTTGTCCCGCAGTCTCTTCCAGCGGATCTCCATGCCGGCCCAGCGGGCGTACTCCTTCATCAGGTCATCGAACCACGCCTCGATCTCCTCTGCCGTGTACTCGCTCGTGAAGCGGCGGATCTCCCCGTTTACCAGGCTCCCGTAGGTCATCCGGACTCTGACCGTGTCCAGTTTGTTCTGAACACAGTAAATATACGCATAACACTTAGCCTGTGCCAGGTGTATAGGCATAGGCTCACGGATCTTGGAAAGCTTTCTGTATGTTGTCTTTATTTCATCAATGGTCCACGCGTCTCCGAAGATGGGGTTTTCCGGGTCGACGCCGCAGAAAACGCCGTCCGCCCGCCCCTCGACGAGGACAGAGATCTCCTCCTCGCCCGGGATCGGATAATAGATCGCGAGCGGCACCTCGGCGGTATAGTCGGGGCCTTCCTCTCTCTGGAGCTTGCGGTGCATTCGCGCGCCCTCCAGCATCGCTTCCTCGGTGACACCGGCGCCGCCCTCCTCCAGATCTCCGCTTCTTAGGAGAAACTCCACCAGGTCGCGGACCGATATTCTGATCTCAGCACTCATACTATGCAGTATAGCAAACCTTTTCCAAACCTGTTATTGCATTTTTTTTCATTTTGCGATTAAATAGTGAATGTTTTAGTTGAATACTTTCATTGAGATGATTGCTGACGCGGACACACCGGTCAGCGGAAAGGCTGTTATGGAAAGATTGATCATTCCCGAAAACTACGAATCCGCCCTCGATCTTCACGAAACGCAGATCGCGATCAAGACCGTCAAGGATTTCTTCCAGAACCTGCTCGCCGAGCGCCTGTTCCTGCGACGCGTATCCGCGCCGCTGTTTGTCCGCCCCGACTCCGGTCTTAACGACAACCTGAACGGAGTGGAGCGCCCTGTCTCCTTTGATATCAGGGAATCGGGCCAGATGGCGGAAGTCGTCCACTCCCTTGCCAAATGGAAGCGCTACGCCCTCGGCAAATACGGCTTCAGCGTCGGCGAAGGCCTCTATACCGATATGGTCGCCATCCGCCGCGACGAAGATACAGACAACATCCACTCGATCTACGTCGACCAGTGGGACTGGGAGAAGATCATCACCAAAGAGGACCGCACAATGGAAACCCTGCGCTCCGTCGTGCAGAACGTCTACAGGGTCCTCAGAAAGACCGAGAAGTACATGGCCATCCGCTATGACTACATCGAGGAGATCCTTCCCCACGACATTTACTTCATCACCACTTCGGAACTGGAGGCCATGTATCCCGACAAGACGCCCAAAGAGAGAGAGTATCTCATCTGCCGTGAAAAGGGCGCTGTCTGCATGATGCAGATCGGCGACAAGCTCGCATGCGGCGAGCCCCACGACGGCCGCGCGCCCGACTACGACGACTGGAAGCTCAACGCCGACATCCTCGTCTACTACCCTGTTCTCGACATCGCGCTGGAGCTCTCCTCCATGGGAATCCGCGTCGACGCCGACGCGCTCCGCGAACAGCTTGAGAAAGCCGGCTGCCCCGAGCGCGCAGAGCTGCCTTTCCAGAAGGCGGTTCTCGAGGAGAGGCTTCCCTTCACCATCGGCGGCGGAATCGGCCAGGCCCGAATCTGCATGTTCTTCCTCAGAAAGGCCCACATCGGCGCGG
>DLYC01000145.1 GCA_003447895.1 Lachnospiraceae bacterium
TCATAGCCGTCTCCGGCGGCCTTCATGAGGTCGGTCTCCTCGCGAAGCGGGATATCCCCTTTTCGGATGAGATTTTCCTTTCTCATAAACCAGGAGGCAGTCACCACTTCGCGGGCCCCCCTCTCCAGGAGCGCCTGCCTGCAGACATCTGCCGTGATCTGCTCATGAATGACCAGGATCCTGCTCCCTCGCACCGGGACGGGAAGATCCATATCGAGAATCCTCTCTCTGACCGCGGGATTTCCGCAGGCAAAGGGAATTCCGAACTTTTTCTCCATATAAACGGCCGCCTCGTACCCGGAGACCGTCACCACAAGGTTTCTCCGGATCCGCCCGAGGTTTCTGAACGCCTCAATGCCGTCCCGCGCGCTCCCGTAGAGTACAGGTTCTCCGCCGAAGCTCTCCCGGACTGCGCGCCTTACTTCCTCGGGGTCCGCGAGCCCGCTCAGGTCCATGTACTGCGCGCCCAATATACCGACGGCCTCCCCGCTTCGGGCGCCGCTGTCCGCCTCCTTCGCCGCGAATGTCTCAACGAGACGCAGATAGGCTTCCTGCGCGCCTTTGTCGTAGTATTCCATTCCGTCGCAGGAGATTCCAAAGCTCGGAAGGCCTGTCTTTTTTCGCGCCATCCTCTCCAGGGCCCGGAAATCCGTTCCGATGACGGCGGGAACCGGCGTTCCCACGATCGCCGCGAATGCCGGGGCCTTGTCCTCGCCTTTTTCACGCATAAAAGCCGCCGTGTCGGCCAGTTTCTCCAGAAGTTTCTCATCGCGGCCCAAAATGGCATCCATGTCCCGAAGGCCCGCGCTGAAGACGGCGCTTCTTTCCCGGAACCACCTCGGTTCATCGAAGCCGCATATATTGCCGGTGCAGCCTCCGGCGTCACAGATCACGGTGATCCCGCCCAGTTCATAGAGAACGGAGACGGCGCCCGACTGATCCGGCGCAAACGGCGTCAGAACGCTTCGGTAGCCCTTGGGAGGCATTCCCTTTTCAGTCGGTTCCGCCTGCGTCCTCGCTGCGGCGCAGTTTCTGTCATTGCCCGGACAGGGTGCCGCGGAGTTTTCGCCAAGCCTCACCTCCGGGCGGAAGAGATCCTTTCTTCCCGTGCTCACCGTTTCATACAGTGCGTCAAAAAATGCCCTGACGCCGGCAAATCCAAAGGGCTGTATGTCCTGCACCCACTCCAGGCAGAATGAATTCCTGTGGTACCATCCGGCGTCACGTCCTACAGCGATCAAAGGCCCGGAGCTTCCCGCGTCTTCCCCGCCTTCTCGCTCTTTTGCCCATTCTTCGCTGTAATAGAGCATCGAGGGGGAGAGATTGGAGTATACCCTCGTCCCGGGGCTAAGCTCCGCCAGATGCCGAAGATACCGGAAGGAGTCCGAAGTTACGGTGCCGAAGATCTCTTTGACCTTAAATCCGTAACGGACGAGCGCCAGTGAGAGCTCAAACGGGTCAGCATTTACTGCCTCTCCGATGCTGAAGACCGCGCCGGGAAAGGCGTCCCGAAACCGCTTCATGCTCTCTTTCGCTTCTTCCCTGTAAGGCTCATAGGGAAACTTCACGCCGAGCGCCGCGCCGAGCGCGTCATACTGCGCCGCGATCCTGTCGATCTGGTACAGCCTCGTAAGCTCGATGGAGGGCATGCCAAGTCGCTTCTCCAGGTCCTCAGCCGCAAGCCTCGCCTCCTGATTCAGGACCAGGTTGAAGTTTGCCTCGGACATCTTCAGAAATTCATCGTAGGTCTCGCACGCCGCCGCTTCCCTGATCTTTCGGATCCCGACCCTGTGGAGGAGGTCCCTCAGTTCACACCCCTTGTCCAGCGGGGCAAAATAGCCCATGATATTGACGCTGTCCGCTTTTTTGGGCATGGGCGTAAGAAGGGAGTAGATCGACTGCCGCACATGGACCATGGGAGGCTTCCTCCCCTCCCTGGTGAGGGCATACATATAGCAGGGGCGCACCCTGATCGGATAGCCCTCTTGTTCCAGGCGCTCCTCCGCTTTGCGGCAGACCCTCTCCATGTCGGTCCCGAGCAGGGCATCCACGCAGGTAATGCAGATCATGATCACCGAGGGACTCTCCTTCAGGGCTCTCGCCATTTCCAGGACAGCCCCCGGGATCCTCTTTAAATGCCTTCCTGTCACCAGATCCGTCTCGTTCATGGTCAGATAGAAGAACCGGTTCTCATATCCCTTCATCGTGCTGACAGACGATGTATTTCTTCCGCAGCAGCCGGGCGAGACAATGAGCATGACGGACCCCGGAACGGACAGCCCCGCTCTCTTTACGCCAAAGCCCTCCGCTCCCGGCGAGTTGAATGCCAGCGTCGCCGGTGAACTGTAGATCAGGTGGGTGGACGAGATCAGTTCGGCAGGAATTTCTCCCCGCCCGCGCTCCCACAATTCTTTCACTGAGTAACTGACTGCCCTGTTCATCAAAGCTCCGGCTCCTTCCCCTGTTCTTCCTCCTCCCGGAGGAGCTTTTCGGCAAGTGCAAGAAAACACCTGCTGACTTCCAGTTCCGGATCTCCCTCTATGACCGTCTTTCCCTGGTCTTCAAAGCGGATGATGTCGTCGCTCCTGGGAATCCTGGCGACGATGGGAAGACCCTTCTGCGAAGCAAACTCCTCGACTTTGCGGCTCTCTCCCTCTACGTTTCTGCTGTTTAAGATGATGCCTTCCACCTTCGCGTAGCTTCTGTCTTCAAAGTTCTTCACCGCGGAGACGATGTTTCCGGCCGCGTAGAGGGCCATCTTCTCGCCGGATGTGACGATCAGGACTTTCCGGGCATAGCCCTCCCGGATCGGCGCAGCGAATCCGCCGCAGACCACGTCGCCCAGGACATCATACAGGACGACGTCCGGCTTATACGTTTCAAACAGGCGAAGATCTTCGAGCAGGCTGAATGTCGCGATGATCCCCCTCCCCGCGCAGCCGAGCCCGGGCGTCGGGCCGCCGGTCTCTATGCAGAGAATGCCGCCGTATCCCTCCGCGGCAATCTCCCCGATCGTCTCGGGCTCTTCATCCGTTTCCCTCAGATAGTCCATGACAGGGCGAAGCGCTTTTCCCCCCAGAAGGTTGATCGTGGAATCCGCCTTCGGATCACACCCGATCTGAATAACTCTTTTCCCCATATAGGCAAATGCTGCCGCCAGATTGGAAGTCATCGTGGACTTTCCTATTCCGCCTTTTCCGTAAATCGCGATCCTGATCATATTGTCCTCATTTGTAATCCTGCAGCCGGCTGTATATTACCATTCGGCATCTATGTCCCAAATGCTTCGCATTCGGAGTGCCGAATTCATAAAAAAAAGCTCTTTCGCCGAAAGGGAAAGAGCTTTTCATGACGCAGTGTGATGGAGAATGCGCTGCCAAAATACAGACCGGTCGCGCCTTCTCTGTTATTTATTACGTCTGTCCGCTCTTTCAGGTCGGAAACGCCTCCCTGTCAGATGACAAAAATATTCTGAATCTATTATTCCTCACAGTACACGATGTAGTCAAGTCCGGTGTCTTTCATCCCGGCAAGCTCCATCATGTATTCTCCGTTTTCATACATGAAGTCGAAATCTTTCTGAAAAGTTCCCGACAGGCTTGCCTCTCCGAAGAGCTCCCGGATCTCTTCCTCAGTGCTGCCCCAGGTAAGTCCTCCGGGAAGCTCCACCTCGGGAAGCTTGACGTCCTCCCCTTTTCCGACCTTCTCAATGTAGATGCCGGTCATGGGAAGATCCGTGAGCGCCGCGCTCTCGCCGGTATAATTGCCAAACTCCGCCGTCACCTTGACATCCGTATCCGGATAGGCCTCATTTTTCATGGAGGCTGTCACGACTTCCCCGGGGGAGAGCGTCTTTTCGGAGGGGTCCTCCACGTTCTCATAGGACAGGCTCCAGTTTCCGAGGTTCAGGTTTCCGAGTTCGATCGGAAACTCCAGTTCCTGACCGTCAAACTTCATTTTGCCGTCCATAAGCGCGAGGCCGCCGGGCTTCTTTTCTTCCTTCTCCTCTTTGTCCTTGTCTTCCTCTTCGGATTCACCGCCCTCTTCCTTCGGGCTTTCGTCGGACGGACGGGGCTTTTCGATCACCGCGCTGTCCTTCCCGGTCTCGTCGGAAGCATCCGCCGTTTCCTCTTCTGTCTTCTCAGCCTCCTCTTTGACTTCCTCCCTGGCTTCTTCTTTCACTTCTTCCTTAACTTCTTCTTTTTCCTCTTCCCCGGCTTCTTCCTTGATCTCCTCTTTCCCTTCCTCTGTGATCTGCTCAGGGTTCAGCGTCTGTGACGCCGCCTCCTGCGCCTGTTCACTCTCCTTCGCGGCATCGTCCTTCTTCCCGCATCCGGCTGTGCCGACTGCGAGAATCAACGCGAGCAAAGCTGCGCTCATGCCTCTTGTGACCCATTCTGTTCTTTTTCTTTTCACTTTTTCCTCCATGTCGAAGCGCTATGCGCTGAGACACCCGAGGAGAAAGCCGCAAATGCGGTTTCTCCGATGGGATCCGCAAGGTTTGCGGCGCTTCGACGCAAACCTTGTGAGTGAATAATCGGCTCATCAGAGCGATTATTTCACTCTTTCATCCTCCATTGTACCGGCCTTTCGGTTTCCTGGCCGGTTTCTCCCTTTCTGCGGATATCACAGATGAGGCCCCGCAAGAGGACCTCGTATGTTATATCGGATTATACCTGAACATGCTGTATTTTGCACCATTCCTGCAGATCGCGTCATAGAGAGCGCTCCCTGTGCGGCCAAACGCGGGATACTCCGTTTCCGGAATCTCAATTCTGTACTCCCCAAACGCGTTGAGGATCGCCGTGCCGGACGGGTGCTTTCGCTCCCGTTCAAAGTTCCGGCTGTAATTTCTGTGGACATGTCCGTGCAGCATGTACAGCGGCTTCGCGCTTTCCAAAAGTTCATTGAAGCACTCAAAGCCCCTGTGCGGAAGATCGTCCATATCGCCGTATCCGGCCGCCGGCGCGTGCGTGACCAAAAGATCGATGCCGTTCGTAAAGGAAATCTTCGTCTTCAGTTTCTTTACTCTCTTTCGCATCTCCGATTCGGTGTACATGTCCGTGCTTTCCTTATACTTCATGGAGCCGCCCAGTCCCGCGATCCGAAGGCCTTTGTAATTGAATATTTTGTCCTCGATGCATACACATCCGTCAGGAGGGTTTCTGTCATATCCGGTATCATGGTTTCCTCTCACATACACGAGCGGGCACCCCCCGAGCGTCACCAGAAACTGCAGGTAATCCGGATTGAGATCCCCGCACGAGATGATCAGGTCCAATCCTTTTAACTTACCCGGCGAATAGAAGTCCCACAGCGATTGGGATTCCTCATCTGCTATGACCAGAATTTTCACTTGCTCCCCCTTTTACCCCGGAAACCTTTACGGTCTCCTTGATCGACTCCTCAAGGTCGCCGATCGCCGGAATCTCTCCGTCCACATTGTCGCAGAGCCAGTCCATTGTGATGATCTCTTTATCACTGAGAGAAGGCGTATCCGGCCCTTTGAGAAGGCCGTTCTGCGTGTGGATCTCGCCCTCGAAGGGACTCACCGACTGATTAATGATCAGCCGTCGCAGAGACATCACCGCTTTTCTCGACGCATAGGGAAGATCATCCGAGAGGATGATATCCACAACGCCAGCCGACATGCCCCACCAGTAATTGACGGCCTTATTCCTGCTCCCCTCTTTTCTTGCGTCCAGTGAGCCGTCAATGAGTTTTTTCAGGATCTGTTCGTAGTACTCGCCCCACTGATAGACGGGCGCGGCCAGATTTAAGATCTCCTGCTCCTTCCGGATCTTTCCGTCTTTTCGCGCCGATCCGGCAGGCAGGATCTTATAGAGTCCGTACTTTCTCGTAGGATCCTTGGGCTTGATCATATCGATTCCCGAGATGATGTCGCATCCGCTCTCGATCAGCTCCTTCTCCCAGTCCGTCCCCTTCTTGGAGGCCCAGACGAGCTTTACCCTCGCATACGGGTCAAACCAGGCGGCGCCGAGCGCGAAGGCATTGATATTGGCGATCCCTCCGTAAATCGGGTAGTCGGCCCTGTAGCCGATCAGATGATTCTCCGAGAGCGAAGCCGCAAGGCAGCCCATGAGGAATTTGGCCTCGTACATTCTCGGATAATAGGTGGGCACCGAATGGAGCGAGAGGTTTACCGAGCAGTTCATGATCCTGAGCCCGGGATACCGGATCGCCGCTTTCAGGCACTGTTCCATCATCGCGGGCGATGTGGCGAAGACGATATCCTCCTCATCCGTGCTGCAGGCTTCGAAGGCCTCTGACAGCTCCTGCGCGGTGTTGCAGTTCTCAAATTTGATCGCTTCCACTGCGCCGTCGAAGTTCTCCACCACCTCATTGGCTCCGAGCTCATGGCTGTAGACCCAGCTCGAATCAGCGCCGTTTCTGTCAAACAAAAACGCGGCCCGGATCGGTTTCCCCGTAAAAGCGCTGTTCAGATTAAAGATCGTCTTGACGCTGCTTCCCTTTCCGACATCGTCCGGGTTCTTGACAAGATCAATGCTGTCACGGTTCATCTTCGTAATATATTCGTCCCAGAGCCGGAGTATTCTCTTGTCAATGGTATTGTCCGAGCTGTGAAGAAGGCTCTCAAGGCCAAACACCTCCAGATAGAGCAAAAAAGCGTCGCCTGTTGTGATCGACAGCTTCGATCCGCTTTTCGCCGCATAGCGCTTTGAGAACACCGTATAGGCGGCCCTTAAAGACTCCAGACGCTCATCCGGCCAGGGGGTTATGAGATCAAGTCCGAGCAGATCCGCCAGCTTGGCGTAGCTTCCCTCTTTTGTGAAGGTAATCTCAAAAAGGCCGGTAACGTTGAAGAAATCAATGTATTCATAATAGATCTTTGTCATCGGATCTTCTGACTTTGGCGGAAGGATCCGGATCACATTGCCGAGAATCGAGACATAGCCGATATACTTGGATACGGAAACCCGCTTGTTTCCCTCCTCGACATAGAACTTGTTCATAAATTCATAGACTTTGACCGCCTCGCGTATCCCGTCTTCGCACGCCGAGTCATACAGCTGCGACCATTTGGACGCAAACTCTGTGTTGCTTTCCATCAGCGGCATGAAGTTGAGCGCAAACGAGTTCTGCCTCCCAACCGTTCTTGTCCCGACGATCATATCCATCGGCACTTCTCTTATTCCAAGGTCGCGCACCGCATACTTATCAATATCGTGCACCATCGCGTTGAGGGCGGGAAGATAGGGGTACTCCCCCCGGAAAACTGCCCTTCTGTATGCCCATTCGCCCGATTTTCTGGCCTTCTCATAGTCGTCACGCATATTTACCTCCTGGTTAAAGCGCTTAGTCGCAGCGCTTTGAAATTCATTATACACAAAGTATCCGGCTCTTGAAACCCTGCTCCGCGGCCGAATCCGATTTCTCTGTTCTAAAATTTTAACCTTTTTTTAATATTTAAACTTTAGTTAAGAATACGGTGTTACCCTAATAATCAGAAGTGGTAAACGCGACAGTTTGCCACCGCAATATTTTGCCGGACGGAATGCATCTGCATTCGTTCTCCATAAAAACGAGGCAAAGGTCTAACTCCCTTTGCCTCGTCCCTTTTTTACTGCTCGCTTTTACTCGTCTG
>DLYC01000034.1 GCA_003447895.1 Lachnospiraceae bacterium
CGAAGCGCGTCTTTAAAGCGCCTGACCTGCACAAAACGCGTCCGGATCGAAAAGTAGATACCGCTGCCGGCCAAAAGATAGATCAGAAGCCAGGTGTACAGTACGTCGTCGATTTGAGTAAGAATTGAAGCTAAATCCATAAGTTTCCCCCTGCCAAATACGTTGTCTGCGATTCTATTTAATACTACCATACAAAAAATGAATTGAAAATAAATCTATTCCCCGCTTCGGTATTGTATAATAAGAAAGTTACAGGCGGCTTACCGGTTTCCGGGAATCCGGAGGACCGGGGCGCGGACAGAGGAGGCGAGGAGATGAACACAGAGGTTCTCTGCATTGGGCAGGCGGTCGTGGACTGCATCACAAGAGGCGTGGAGAGCGATCCCCTGGGAATGGGAAAGACGAGGGCGGACAGCATCACCCTCAATCTGGGAGGGGACGCGGTCAATGAATCTTTTGTCCTGACTTCGCTTGGACGAAAGACCGGACTTCTGTGCGCGGTGGGAGATGACCTCGCGGGAAGATTTGTGGTAAACGAAGCTTCGCGGAGGGGGGTGGATCTCTCCTGCGTGAGCAGGATCCCCGGGCTTGTGACACCGGTCGCCAACATGTTCGTGAAGTTGGACGGGAGCCGCAGTTCGGTGACCAGCGCGGCCTCAGTGCTGCCGGGTTACGTGCCGAATGCCGATCATATCCGGGACTATGTCGAAAGAGGTGCCCGGATCGTATCTTTTGCCAGCCTGTTCCGGGCGCCTCTCGATCAGGCACAGGTAGTGAGAGAGCTGATCAGGGCGGCGCACGAGGGCGGCGCGATCGTCTGCGCGGACACCAAAATACCGACCTTCCGGAAAATGAGCCTGGAGGAGCTGGCGCCGGTGCTCCCGATGATCGACTATCTTTTTCCGAACGATACGGAGGCGGCGTTTCTGACGGGGATGCGCGAAGAAAATGCGGATTACAGAGAGATGGCAGACAATCTCCTGGAAAAGGGCATAGGGCATGTGGTCATCAAGACCGGGGAGAAGGGATGTTATGCGGCCTCGCGGGACGGGCACTTCGAAGTGCCTGCCCTCAGGGTCCCGGTGGTGGATACGACGGGCGCCGGAGACAACCTGGTCGCCGGCTTTATAGACGGGCTTTTGGACGGACTCAGTTTCCGGGCGTGCTGTGAGGCGGGGATCCGGACGGCGGCGGAGAGCGTGCAGCACCTGGGGGCGACCGGATGACAGAGGAGGTGCCCGGCGCCGTTCACTTTCCATAGACTGCGGTTTATGAAAAATGAGCGGTGCCGGGCACCTCCTGAATTTGTTTCACAAAGTTCGTCATTCAGATGCCAAGCTCAAATTTGAGCTGCGGTTTCATGGGCTCATAGCCGGTCATTTCGAAGTCCTCGATCGTGATCTCTTCGAATGTACAGCCCTTTTCCCTGTGAAGGATCAGAGCGGGCTTCTGGGTGTCTTTTGACGCCTGTTCCCCGCGCCGCAGCATCTCCTGCGCGTTGTCCATATGGCGGTCGTAGATCTGCTCATTGGCGACAAAGTGCGTAAACACGCCGGGCTCGTATCCGGTCACCCTCGCGATCATGATCAGAAGGGCCGCATACTGGATCTCATTGATCCCGCCCGCGCCGGAGGCCGTCAGCATATCGCCGCTTCTCTGGATCATGCTCATGTCCAGGTAGTCGCCGCGCACATTCCACATAGTGAGAAAAGCACAGGGGGCGAGGCCTTTGGTCTCATGGAGGTCCGACTCCTGCCAGAGGGAGACGACTTTGCGCCTTCCGTAGGGGTCCCTCTTAATATCTTCGATCAGATTGTGAATGAGATCGTACCGCTTTACGGTCGCCCCATACCGCTGTCCGATGGTCCCGTCGCCGATGTCCCAGGGGTCCCACCAGGTGACGCCCAGGTCACGCATTTCGGAGAGAACATTGGTCGGGTGCTGGTAGATCGTGAAGATCTCCCGGATGCCGGTCTTCCAGGCCTGCCGGCGGAGCGTGCAGATGGGAAACTCCCCCTGACTGAGGTCATATTTTCTCATCACGTGATTTACGCTGATGGTGTAGGCGGGCGTGCCGTCCTCATATCTGGGACGCGGATTTACGTCTCTGTAGCCGTTCCGGAGAATGTTGTGTATATCGTCGATCAGGTATCTGTCTGCTTTGGTCATGGCGGAGTCCTTTCTTGTACAATGTCTATAGCATAACAGTTTACGGTGCCAGGCACCATTAAATTTTTATAAACTCGAAGTTTATAAAAATTTAATGGTGCCTGGCACCCACTAAGTGAATCGAATTCACTTGTCATCTTATATGGCGTCATGTTATATTTTTTTAGTATTATTGTATACAAAAACAGATGGAGGACAATGACATGGCAATCAAAGTGGGAATTTTCGGTTACGGAAACCTCGGAAAGGGCGTTGAACAGGCGATCCGCAGAAACCCTGATATGGAACTCGTCGGTGTATTTACCCGCCGCGACCCTTCCGCTCTTACGATCAAGACACCCGGTGTGAAAGTATACGGTGAAGACGCTCTCGTCAATCAGGAAGTTCCTATGGATGTCCTGATCCTCTGCGGCGGCAGCGCAACGGACCTTCCTGTGCAGGGGCCCAAGTACGCGGCGCTCTACAATATTATCGACAGTTTTGACACACACGCCCATATCCCGGAGCACTTCGCGGACGTGGACGCGGCGGCGAAGAAGGCCGGAAAGATCGGAATCATCTCCTGCGGCTGGGATCCCGGCATGTTCTCCCTGAACAGGGTTTATGCGAGCTCCATTCTTCCCGGCGGAACCCCCTATACATTCTGGGGCAAGGGCGTAAGCCAGGGACACTCCGACGCGGTCCGCAGGATCGACGGCGTGCTCGACGCGAGGCAGTACACAATTCCGGTTCCGTCCGCGCTCGAACTGGTGCGCGAAGGAAAGGCACCTGACCTTACCACGAGAGAAAAACACACCAGAGAGTGCTTCGTCGTGGCGGAGGAAGGGGCAGACCTTGCAAGGATCGAGAATGAGATCAAGACAATGCCCAACTATTTTGACGAATATGACACCACAGTACACTTCATTTCCGCAGAGGAGATGGCGAGAGACCACGCGGGACTCCCTCACGGCGGCAGCGTTCTCTACTCCGGCGTGACAGGCGCCTTCAATGAGAACACGCACGTCATCGAGTATTCCCTGAAGCTGGATTCCAACCCCGAATTTACGGGCAGCGTCCTTGTGGCGTTTGCAAGGGCCGCCTTCAGGCTCAATCAGGAAGGGCAGTGCGGCTGCAAGACCGTTCTGGACATCGCGCCGGCCTATCTCTCCCCGATGAGCGGAGAGGAGCTCAGGGCGCATATGCTCTGATCCCGCGAAGCGAGGTCAAAATACAGAAGATCCCCGGGGTTCTCCCGGGGATCTGCGATATTAAAGGCTTAAGCATTTGAATTTCTTCAGAAGCTTAAGCCTTTTTTCATATGTCTTTATTTCTTTAAGAACCGCCCGGCTTGTCCTCCCGGATTCTGGAGTACATGGCCAAATAGGAGAGAAGCAGTTCTTTCTCGTGCTCATCCCGGCCCTGCAGGATCTCGATCATCCTGGTGGGGAAGTACGCCTCGATTCCCGACCTGTCAATACCCTGTAACATATAGTCGAGGCTGCAGTCAAAGTATCTGCTCAGGAAAAGATATTTCTCCACAGACAAATAGGTCAGTCCGCGCTCGGCGTGGCTGATGTGCTTTACGGAACAATCGAGTAGTTCGGCGAGATTTTCCTGCGACAACCCGTTTGCGTTCCGAAGGGCAGCTATTCTTTTTCCGATTTCCACCTTATCATAGCTCATTTTGAATCTCCATGAGCCAATTATAGGAGGTTTAAAAAAGAGGTAAAACGACCCTGAAGGTTTGATTAATGAACCTTTAAGGTTTATAATATGCTCATCACAAACTTATTATTCAATTTTCATACAGTTTAAAAGGCTCCCGCCCATCCTGATATGCCAACTCCCTAAATTAAGCAATCCGGCGGAGAGCCTTTTTTTGTATTAATTCAGCACCCCGGAAAAATGATAAAAATAAGGGAAGGGGAGCTTGCTCACCGGCCCGTTTTTTATCATTTTTCCGGGGCGGACAAGGCGCGGAGCGACTCTGGACGCCACAGTCCCGAATGCGGAGCATTTGGGACGTGGGTGCTGAATAACCACATTTATTCATAAGGG
>DLYC01000199.1:0-1920 GCA_003447895.1 Lachnospiraceae bacterium
TGGTTCGGCGACAGTGAAGATATTGAACTGACCGGCACTTTCGGCCTTGACGGAAACGAGGAGGCGATTGAGGAAGCGAAGCGGCTGAGGGATCAGTACGATATTCCGACAGTGGCCTGCATTGTGGCAGGACGCCAGGTCATCATGGAGGAGTATTACGATGACTGGGACGCAGCGGTGATGTGCTACCTTCCCGGAACGGAGGGGCAGGGCGTCGCCAATGCTCTGATGGGCAAGGCGGCTTTCCAGGGAAAGCTTCCGATGCCGTGGTATGAGTCTACAGATCAGATTGGCACAGAGGACTGCATGTTCCCCGTTGGATACGGTCTGGAGACGAAGATAACAGGCCTGTATGAAAAAGGAGAAGAGATTCCGATTGTTGCCAGAGGCGTAGACGTCAGGCTGGGAGAGACAACTTTGGATGAATTAAGAGGTGGAAAGCCTGATCAGGAAGACAATACCGTTGAAGAGGAAGAGGAAGAGGAAGAGGAAGTAGGGGAAGTGGAGGAAGAGAAAACAGACACTGCTGACGAGCCGTTTACAATTACGATCATGACATTTAACGGCGATGATAAGATCACAGCAGATATTATGAACGGAAAAGTGTACGGACTGTGCATTGATTGTTCGAACACGGATTATGTGGACGTGTATAGCGAGAGCGATGGGGAAGAGGCAAAGACCAGGAGGAATGATCTTGTGACGATCGGAGGGGTCTGCATCGGAGAAACACATAAGGAGATAGAAAATGCCTTTGGTGCTCCCAAAAAGATTGGGTCATTTAACGATGGCTTTGGCGCACATATAGAGTATGAGTTTGAAGACGGGTACGAGCTTGTTATTACGGCCATGGGCGGGACGATTGATTATATGGAGATACAATTAATTAATGAGGAGGATGAATGAACCGATGAGAAAGGTTTAACGGGGAGATAACATCTTCGTCCTCGAATTTCTGGTAGCTCCAGCCCAGTCGTTTCTCCATCCAGCGGACATAATTGGAGTGGTGGGTAAATCCAATTATGTCCGTTTCGTAATAATGGGCGGTATGGTTATATTTTGCCATCTATTTCATCTTTCCTTATGTATTCCAAGCCTCGCCAGAGCATAACGAACATTATACTACAAGTAAAATGACAATAAGAAATACGGGTGTTATATTGGCTGTAGTTAAAAAAGACCGCAGGTCGTGAAAGGAAAGGAAAAGCTGCAGCTACATACGGATAGAATGAAATGATTCATGCTGAGACTGCCGCTTGTCCGAAAAGACAGGCGGCTTTTGTGTTCCGGGAAACGAGCAGGAGCTCGGATAAAAGGACAAACATATGGCTCCATAGTATAACGGTAGTACGGCGGACTGTCGCTCCGCAGGTACGGGTTCAATTCCCGCTGGGGCAGCTTAATGTGACCCTCACAGCAAGTAAATTGGAGGAAAAACAAACATGTCACGTTTGCGATACGGATCAAATCCGGAAAGTTAAGGGTCATGAATCAAAGAGAAACAAGAAAGATCAAAAGGGAGGAAAGGGAAATGTTCACGAGCCCAACATATGGAAAACTGAATATTCAGGAAATCCCGGAAAAAATCCGGATTTTCTTTGAAGGCCACGTGCAGTATGATGCACCGGTACAGATCATTGTTGGCACGGACTCCCAGAACTTTGATCAGACCAAAGTCGTCTCGGTAATCGCTGTGATCTGCGAGGGTCACGGAGGGATATTCTTCTATGAGGTGACAAGAAAACCGATTATCAGGGATGTGCGGACTAAGCTTCACGAAGAGACAAATGACAGCCTGCAGGTCGCAGAGCAGCTGGTCGGGATCATGGAGAGTGAGAAGAGATACGAAGAGATGTATCTGAACTGTCCGATCGCCATTCACATCGACGCAGGAAACAGCACAAAGGGAAAGACCAGGGA
>DLYC01000199.1:2034-3847 GCA_003447895.1 Lachnospiraceae bacterium
TCAAGCCGGACAGCTTCGTGGCAAGTACTATTGCGGACAGGATTTCCAAATGAGTCAGGGGGACTGTCCCCCTGACTCAGCGCACCAGGGTTCCCTTGTAGCGGTTCACGCCGCCGATGTTCTTGACGTTCTTAAAGCCCATCTCCTTGATCATGGAGGTGGCCTGTCCCGAGCGGGCGCCGCTCTGGCAGTAGACGTAGAGCGGCGCTTCGATGTCGCGGACATGATTGACAATGAAATGAATGCTGTGCAGCGGGACATTGATGCTGCCTTCGATATGACCGGCCTCGTATTCGGGGCCGGTTCTTACGTCTATGAGGTAGGCGCCGGGATTGTTCCGGTATTCCTCGACGGCGGTGTTGATGTCGGTCCTGTTAAACAGATTTGAAAATATACCCATGGTTCGCAGTGTGTCCTTTCCTGTGAATGGCTGGTTTCTGTCGGATGATCATTCGTGACCATACGATTTTCTTATGTATATAGTACCACAGAAATCGCGGCGGGAAGGGGAAAACGAAAAAGGTGCTGTGTTTTGACGGCAATTCTCTGTTGCAGGGGAAATTTGTAACAGATAAACTATAAAATGAGAGAAAATACAGATAATCGCAGGGCTTGACCGGACTGTTTGTTCAAGGCGGTCGAACCGGTAGTCAGACAATGGATCATTACAGGGAGGAAGCATGTTTCACAATATCATCAAAGACGAAATACGTGTTCCGGGGACGCTTCCGGAGACTTATTTGGAGACATTTCTTC
The DNA here is from genome assembly GCA_003447895.1 of Lachnospiraceae bacterium. GTDB lineage: Bacteria > Bacillota > Clostridia > Lachnospirales > Lachnospiraceae > CAG-791. Next base: position 2,791 of record DLYC01000199.1, read on the forward strand.
TGAATGTTACGGAGAAATTTTCGGTGCAGGAGAGGCCGCTCGTGCTGGTCTGTCCGGGCGGCGGCTATCACTTTACCTCGGAGAGGGAGGCGGAGATCGTCGCGATGCAGTTTAACGCAATGGGATACCACACGGCGGTTCTGAGGTATTCCTGCGAGCCGGCGCAGTTTCCGACGGCGCTTCTGGAGCTGTCCAAGGCAGTGGCTTATCTGAGAGCGAATGCGGCAAAGTGGCGCATCGACCCGGAGAGGATCGCGGTGATGGGCTTTTCGGCCGGCGGGCATCTGGCGGCGTCCCTGGGGCTGTTCTGGAATACGGAGTGGTTTGCGAAGATCCGGAAGGAGAACGGCGTGGACCTGACGGCGGAACAGATCCGGCCGAATGGGATGATCCTGGCCTATCCGGTCATCACTTCCGGAGAATTTGCGCACAGGGATTCCTTTACCAACCTGCTCGGGAAAGAGCGGAGCGAGGACCCGGCGTGGCTTGAGAAGATGTCTCTGGAGAAGCAGGATGTGAAGGATATGCCGCCTGTCTTTATGTGGCACACTTCTTACGACAATGCGGTGCCGCTGCAGAATTCCCTGTATCTGGTCACGGCGCTCATTGGCGCGAAGAAGCCGGTGGAATATCATGTTTTCCCCGGGGATGTGCACGGAATGAGCCTTGCGGACTGGCGGACGAGGTCGGAGACGCGGGTGGAGGACACACCGGCAGTGCAGTGGATCGGGCTGGCCCACGAGTGGCTGGAGGCGTGGAAGAAGCACTGAAGCATTCAGAAGTGGGCGCGTGGAAGAAACGCTGAAGCATTCAGAACCGGGCGCGGAATGAAACGGAGTGCGGGAGGTGCACTTCGGCACGGGAAACTTCGGACTTTTGACAGGAGGCAGTAAATGATTCCCTTTTACTTTACAGGTTCAATAATCACGATGATCGCAGTGTGGGCGGCGCATTCGCTGGCTTATTTCGGGATCCTGCGAAAAATGGGGGCGGAGAAGGGCTATGCCTTTGTGCCGATCGCGGCGGAGTGGAGGATGTCCAAGGTCCTCTTTGCCAA
>DLYC01000199.1:4022-4460 GCA_003447895.1 Lachnospiraceae bacterium
GGTCTACAGCCTGTTCCTCGTGCTTCTGAACTGGAGGATCGCGAGGGCTTTTCAGATGGGCATACTGTTCCGGATCCTGACGGTTCTGTTTCCGTTTCCCTGCCTGCTCTATCTGGGATTTGGAAAGCCTCGGTTCACGGCGCCCGAGTTCGCGATCAACAAAGCGCCGGTGTTTGTGCGGTTTCTCCTCAATGGCGCGATCTTTTTGATCACGGCGGCGGAGTTTGTTGCCCTGGTCGCGGTTGTCGGGTTCTTTTCGATCCGGGAGAATATGCCAAGACCCCTTGTCGAGTATCTGATCAGGGATACGAACGAAAGGATGGGAAATGTGACGGAGCATGGAAGGGTCGTTCGGCGCGAGGACGTGATGGACGCGGCGGCGATCGAGACGGCGGCAGCGCAGCGCGAAAGGGACTACTATTATCCCGATCACTCCGC
>DLYC01000076.1:0-4079 GCA_003447895.1 Lachnospiraceae bacterium
TCCGGAGATTGACCGGCACGCTGAATACGATCGGAAGCCGCTTGTCCCTCACGGACATCTCCCGCAGGACCGCCCGAATGGCGATGGCCGTGCTGAGAACGGCGATCGTCGTCTTTCTCTCTCTCGCCGCCTCCAGGAACTTCTTCACGGACACCGTGCCTTCCACAAGATGATTCTCCAGGTTCTCGTCCCGCTCTCCCCTCAGATGATAGGCGCGCTTCACCGCATGCTTGGCTTCCTCCGGCTTCTCGTTCTCTTTCTTATAATACTTTCCGAACGCGTCGTCCTGCCGGTCCCCGCCGGAGGCTCTGCTTCCCGCCTCATCCGGAATCTCCACGCCATACTTCATGCGCAGATATTCCGCGAGGATTGCCTTCAGAAACTCAAACGCGCCGGTCCCGTCCGTAAGGACATGGAACATTTCGAGGTTGATCCTCTTTCCGAAATAGTTGACTCTGTACAGAAGGTTTCTTCGCCCCTCCCAATAAATGGTGCTGAGGGCGGGCTGATCCTCCTTCGTCACTTCCGCCTCGAGACCACTCTGGTCCAGATAATACCAGAACAGTCCCTTTTTCAAAATACTGCTAAAGTGCGGGAAATCCCTCGCCGCAGAGGTCACCGCGCTCTGCAGGACATCCGGGTCCACCTCTTCATTCAATACGCAGGTGATCCGAAAGACTCTGGTGTCAGAGCCTCCTGTCGTGGAAGGCACTATTTTGGCAGCGTTATCAAGTTGGTACCATTTCGTCTGTGCCATAAACTCCTCCTTCCGGAGCACAGCGCTTACTCCCCAAGGAACTTAAACGGCTCTTCGTCCACCAGAAAATGCATGAGGTGATAGGCGCACATGATGGCAACTTTCTCCTCTTTGAGGATCCTTCTGATCTCATCCCGGTCAGCGAGGACGATCTCCAGGACTTCGCTCTCCTCGAGATACTTGTCGCTGATCTCCCCCTCCGCGTAGCCGTAGACCGTGGCACAGGATTCGTCCGTAAGTCCGACCGTCGTAAAGCGGGGCTCTTCAAACATGGGATCCACGTCGAGGGGCCTGAAATTCAGCCCTGTCTCCTCGTGCATCTCGCGGACGGCCGCCCCGCGGTAGTCTTCACCCCTCTCCACAAGTCCCGCCGGGAACTCATAGACAAAATCACCGATCGTATAGCGGTACTGCCGGACAAGCACGACTTTGTCGCGGTCGGGCCCGTACACGCAGTAAATGATCACGCCGTCCGGGTGATTTTCCCCGGTGCGGATCTTGAGCTCGTCCTCCGTCTTCGCGCGCGATGCGACATAGTAGTGGGACGCCCTTCCGTTCTTGTGCGTCACATCGAGATCATAGAGATTGACAAATTTATTCTGTGTCTTTTGGGTAACTTTATCGATGGAAACCATTTGTAATTCTCCTTTATCTGTGTATAAGCTCCGTCAGCTCACCGTCTGCCAATATGTTCAGCCTCCTCGTCGCTCTCGAGACCGCCGTATAGAGCCTGTGCCGTGCCAGAAGATCGTCCGGGTACATATCCGGCCCGGCATCCGGAAGGATCACGCCGTCGAATTCCAGACCCTTGACCAGGTCGAGCGTGATCACAAAGACGCCCTTTGTCGGAAGCGCCTGGTTGTTATGAATGACCGGCGGGGCTTCGTCTCCGAGAATCTCAAGGATCTTCTCCCGGCTCTTTCGGCTTCCGCAGATGACCGCTGTGAGCCCTTCCTCCGCCTGCGCCGCCCGGATCAGCATCTTCAGCCGCCTTTCGTATTCCTCTCCCGACCGGCAGGCCATTTTGACCGGCGCGGTCCCGGGCCTTTGCACGGACGCCGTGAAGATCCGCCTCTCCCGAGGCAGAAGCCCCGTAAAGATCTCCGTGATCTCCGGCGAGGACCGGTAGCTTGTCATGAGCGGGAGCTCGAGGATCGGCTTTCCGTCCTCTTCGAACAGTTCCCGGATCTTCTTAAAGGAGACCGTCCCCGGCCGGATCGCCTGGAACTCATCGCCCAGCATCATAAACTTCGCATTGCCAAAATATCGCTTCATCACCATGATCTGCGCCGCCGTATAGTCCTGCACCTCGTCGATCATGACATAGCGTACATTTCTGTCGCACATCCCGGTCAGCAGTATTTTGACCCAGAGCCACTGCGCGGGCGTGAGTTTCTTCCGGTGAAGGATCCGGCATCCGATCTTCTCCGCGTCAATAAAGGCAAAGTGCTCGATCGCGCTGAAAGCGCCGCCATACTGATTGCGGACCCTGTTTTGTTCACTTCGGGATTCCGGGCGGTCTGTTCCTTCGTCGGTGCGGTCAGCTTCCTCCCGGTCGTGGTCCTCGTCTTTTTCCATCCGGCGGATTATGGCCCGCGCCATATCCGTCAGCCTGTCCGCCAGAATATTCAGGAGCCTGGGGCCTGCCTCAATATGCGCCAGCTCCCGGTACGCTCTCATAATGTCTCCCGTGCTCAGGATCCTTCTTCCCTTCTGCATCACCGGCCGGAAGTCGCTCTCCTCAAGGCGGATCGACGCCAGGGCGGACTCTGTTTTGCGAAGGTCTGCCTCTGTGGCGGATTCAAACGGTCCTTTGTCAGGCGCGCCCGCAATGTGCAGGAAATCCCTCCAGGTGATGGTCCTCGGATTCTCTTCCCCAAGGTCCGGCAGCACCTGATCGATATACTGGCGAAAAACCGGATTGATGGTCAGCAGGTAGACCTGCTCGGGGCGCAGATTCTCGCGTTTTTTGTAGAAAAGATAAGCAATCCTCTGCAAAAGGACAGAGGTCTTGCCGCTTCCCGCAATTCCGTTCACCAAGAGCACCGGCACATCGTCGCTTCGGATCACGGCGTTCTGCTCCTTCTGGATCGTGGCGGTGATCGCCTTCATCTTGTCCGTCCGGCGGCTTGCAAGGGACTGAAGAAGCATCGGATCCTCGATTGCCACCTGCGTGTCAAAAAAGGAATAGAGCCGGTCCTCCTCCAGATGATACTGTCTTCGAAGCTGCAGCTCGACGTCGATCCTGTTGCCGTTCACCGTGTAAAAGGTCTTCCCATTCTCCTGGTTGTAATACGTTTCCGCAATAGGAGACCTCCAGTCGATCACCAGGTGGTCCACTCCGTTCTGCGATATTCCCGCACTCCCAATATAGTAATCCTCAGGCTCGTCCTCAAACTCAAACTGAAGCGTCACCCTGGCAAAATATGGCGCTTTCAGAAGCCTTTTCACCCTTCCGAGTTTCTCCTGCGCGGCGTCCTGCTCTATATTGTACTGGTCGATCGCATGACTCATCGCCTCAAACTCGATATACGTCTCCATAGAATCCGTATCACTGTCAAAGTTCAGCGACAGGTTGCTTCTTACGTCCTTCTTCTCCTCGGCGGCCTTCCGGGAGATCATCTCGATCTTCTCCTCCAGCTCGCCTTTCAGATCACAGAGCCTGCCATAGACTTCTGTGAGATGAGCCTGTTCTTCTTGGAATATTTTGTCGTGTTCGTTCACAAATCACCTCTGATTTTCTGTGTGGTTCCGGCACTCTTACGCGGTACGGGCGCCGGGACTTTGGCGGGTGCCGGAGCTTTGGCGGGCGCCGGGGCGTACTCAATATTTAAGTATACAACTTCGGGGGAGATTAGTGAAATATTTCATGATTGAGTTCTGTTAGGCGCAGCCACAAATTTTTCTTCAATAGTCTCCCACCTATTGTTTTCATTCTCATCAATCTCATCCTAATTAGGTATAGAAAAGATTTTCCTATATTAAGTTCCATCGCCCTTAGACCGGATTAGGTATTACAGCAGGATTACCAGCTCCCATTCCCAACAAATCTGCCCTCACCAACTGCGCTCAGTCAAATTGTTGGAGATATGTCTTCTTTATTTTTACAACATACCTAATCTCAACAATTTTTCCAAAGTCTGTATGGAACAGCTAATCAAAAAGTGCTTATAATACCTAACCGCCGCTCTATTTTGAAATTCATCGGAGACTTTTCGCCATGTATTTTCATCAGTACCCAAAAGAAAAATCCTCCCCCGGCAGCCAGACAAGCAAGCGTGCCTCGGTATGCAGACGTCCCCCTGCGCACAAGCATTCTCCC
>DLYC01000076.1:4184-6054 GCA_003447895.1 Lachnospiraceae bacterium
ACAGACGCTCCCCCTGCGCACAAGCGCCCCAGTCGGAATATACACGAATTAATTCGTTTATAAGTTGCATTTTTCGGCACAGACTCTTATAATCTGCATATGAGTGCTACTCATTTCTGATCTGCAAATCTTATATCATTTCTGTTTCCATTCGGAAGAAAGGAGTCCTATGACATTACAGCAAGCTTTGGAATCCAAGAAACAAAACCTGATTTTAGAAAAGCACAAATTGCAAAAACAATTAAGCAAAATGCCTGAGGGCAGGCTGATCTTCAGCAGAAGCATCGTCAGAAACAAGCCTTATTACAAATGGTATGTATCCACTTCCTCAGGCAGACGTTATATTCCCAAAAAAGACCGGCAATTTGCCCGCGAACTGGCCAAAAAGAAGCTCCGCACAAAGCGCCTTTCCGATGTAGAAGCCGAATTAAATGCAATCGATTCTTATCTGAAAAAACACAGCGAGGGCTCAGAACTGGAGGCATTTCTTGAATCTCCGCCTTTTTTCTGTCTTTTGGCAGATACCGAGAAAGTTCCCGACAGCGATTTATCGAAGGAACTCGAGAGATGGGCAAATGAAGAATACGAAACGAACCCCTTCTACCCTGAGCGCAGGAATATACCGGCAGTGAACGGTTTGATGGTGCGCTCAAAAACGGAGGCATTTATCGTAATGCTTTTAGTTTCCAATAAGATTCCTTTTCGCTATGAATGCAAGATTGAACTGGATGGTGAAATTCTGTATCCCGACTTTCTAATACGCCATCCGGTCACCGGTGAATATTACTACTGGGAGCACTTTGGTCTTCTTGAAGATCAGGTCTATCGCTCTCATTACTTCAAAAAAATGCGGCTGTACATGAATAACGGAATTCTGCCTGACAGCAATCTAATTCTCACTTATGAAAGCCTGTCACATCCTTTTAATCTCCACATCGCCGAAGACAAAATCAAAGAATTCTTTCTCGTAGATACGGAGTCAGCAAAGAGCTTTTTGTGAGTCGGTTGCCGGCGCGGGGGCTTTTAGCTTCTGTGTCGAGCCGGTTAGGTATCAGCCCTTCATTAGAAGCACTAATCTCCATCAGTTCTGCATATACTTACCGGTTTTGCCCAAGATTAGGTATGGATTCATCTCATTTTTAGTTCGTTCCATCAGGTTTGCGCCAGTTTAGGCACTGCTGCGGATAATTTATTTTAGTTCCAAATTATTTCCTGGCAGAATCATAAATCATACGTATTGTTGTAGATTTAAGATGCATTTTCTCAAAGGATACCTAAAATGGTTTCCCTGAAAACTAATCGTATGGAACTTCTAATTAAGAGTTGTGTTCAATACCTAATTTTTGCATTGGGCAGAAATCTGTTGGAGATTATTCTGCTTTTATCGCCACCTGCACCTAACACTTCTTCGGCGCAACCACTCTAAGCGCCGAGATGCGCCCCAGCCCCCTCATCACCCCGGAACCAGGTCGCCCCAAGGCAGTCCGGCACACCCCAGCCCCCTCATCGCCCCCGCCCACGCACAGCCCACCCCCGCTCACGCGCGGCCCCAAGGCAATCCGCCCAGACAGCGCCGCCCTCACATCTCCGCCGCCTGCCTCCTCTTCCTCCTGACCCGGTTGATATGCCTCTCAAAGTCCCCGCCACGGATCAGCTCCGCGAGCATATGCTGCGTAAAGACCGGCACCGTGCACGAATAAAAAGAGATCGTCTCCTGCATCGAAGCGCTCAGCTCCGCCGGCAGGACCATATAGCCCACGCGGACAGCCGGCGAGATCGTGCGCGTAAAGGTGTTCATATAGATGACGCTCCGCAGCGGCTCCAGCGAGAAAAGTGTGTCCTCCGCCTTCGTAGACATGGAAAACTCCGA
>DLYC01000076.1:6247-11231 GCA_003447895.1 Lachnospiraceae bacterium
GAGCCTTACCCCTTCGCGGTCCATCGGCATCATCTCGCAGCGCACACCGCTTGCTTCATAGACCAGCCGGATCTTCTCATAGGACGGATCCTCCAGCGCGAACACCCTCTCCCGCCCCAGCATCTGCACGATCAGGTTGTAAAGGTATTCCGACCCGGATCCGATCACGATCTGCTCCGGCGACACGTTGATCCTGCGGCTCCGCGCCAGATACTGCGCGATTGCCTCCCGCAGAAGCGCCGTTCCGCTGTTGGGCGAACGTTCGAGCAGCTTCTCCCCGTACTCAGCCAGCACTCTCCTCGCCGTCCTTGCCAAAATATTGAACGGAAACTGCTCCTGCTCCGGCGTCACGACCGGCCCCCGGATGGGAATGTCGGAAATCTCGTGGATTCCGACGGAGGCATTCGCGTCCGATATGATTCCGGCATAACCATTCGCCTCCATCGCGACCCCCCCAAAATCCGGTGCTTCCTGAAAAACACCCTCCGTCCCCGGAGCCGCTGCAAAGATTTCGTTTTCCCTGTAACTTACATAGAAACCGCTCCTTTCACGGGATTCAATATATCCCTCATCGGCCAACAGATCATACGCATGCTGCACAGTGATCACACTCGTACCCGTCTCAGCGGCAAGAAACCGCTTGGAGGGAAGCTTCATCCGGTAAGGGCAGATACCGCTTATGATATCCTCGCGGATCTGATTGTAAAGCTGCAGATAAGCCGGCTGCTTTATCTCAGGATCGATTTTATACTGGGGCATGGCAGGGACTCCTTCCTGTTCTGGATTTATACTGATTATATTGTATATTATATGACCAGCATTTTAATATAACCAAATCCTTGAGATTTTGTTTCCTACTGCATTTATTTCCGATATTCACCCTCTTTTCGCACTAATTTTCATTTTTTCACCAAACTGTGATATGATTACTTTCGATTATTACAGCTATTTCAGAGCGGATCGCAGTATTTCAACCGCAAAGCGCTTGGACACGGAGGTAACAATGAGCAAAACCAGAGTATACATAGACGGACAGAGCGGCACAACAGGCCTTCAGATTTTTGACAGGATCGGGGCAAGAGATGACTTGGAACTGATGCGGATCGATGAAGACAAGCGCCACGACATCGAAGAGCGCCGCAAGTTCCTGAACGCGGCGGACATCGTTTTTCTTTGCCTGCCTGATGACGGTGCAAGGGAGGCGGTCTCCCTGATCGATAACCCCGACGTGCGCGTCATCGACGCCTCGACAGCGCACCGGACAGCGGACGGATGGACCTACGGTTTCCCGGAGCTCTCCCGGGAGCAGCGCGCCGCCATCGCGGGAAGCCACAGAGTGGCCAACCCGGGCTGCCATGCGACAGGATTCATCTCCTGCGCGGCCCCGCTGATCCGCATGGGAATCGTGCCAAAATCCTATCCCCTCACCTGCTTCTCCCTCACCGGCTACTCCGGCGGCGGCAAGAAGATGATCGCCAGCTACGAGGCGGACGACAAGGCTGAGTCTCTCTTTGCGCCCGGTATCTACGGCCTGACGCTAAAGCACAAGCATCTTCCCGAAATGTCCAAAGTCTGCGGACTTGATGCGGCGCCTGTCTTCCTTCCCGTTGTGGACGACTACTATAAAGGAATGGCGACGACCATCATGCTGCACAACCGCCTGCTGCCCGGAGCTCCCACAGCGAAGGAGATCTGCGAAAGGCTTCAGGACTATTATCAGGATGCTCATTTTGTGAGCGTCATGCCCTACGGCACGAATGGGACTACCCTCTACGCCAACGAGCTCGCCGGCACCAACCGCCTGAAGATCGTTGTCTGCGGCCACGAGGACCAGACCAGCGTCACGGCGCTCTTCGACAACCTCGGCAAAGGCGCCTCCGGCGCAGCTGTCCAAAATATGAACATCATGCTGGGCATCGATGAAGGGACGGGGCTTGTCTGATTCATATGCAATATGGGCATCGATGAAGGGACGGGACTTATCTGATTCATGAGCAATAAGAAACTGCCGCACTAAGTGAAAGAATTCTTAGTGCGGCAGTTTTTTGACTACCCGTTTATTTCTTTTCTGTCGCCGCCTTCTCAGCGCTCCGGGGACAATCCTAATTTACCGATTATTCCTCAGATTCTTCCAGAACTCCCGTCTTCTTCAGGACCTCTGTCACATCCGAGACCGGAATGATGGTCAGCTTGTCTTTTACTTCCTGCGGCACTTCGTCCAGGTCATCCTCATTTTCACTCGGAATAAACACTGTCTGAATGCCCGCTCTCGAAGCCGCCATCAGCTTCTCGGGGAGTCCGCCGATCGGCGTCACGACGCCTCGCAGGGAGACCTCACCGGTCATCGCGATGGTGGGAGCCACTGCTCTGTCTGAGACGAGGGAGGCGAGCGCGGTTGTCATGGTGATACCTGCCGAGGGTCCATCTTTTGGCACGGCGCCTTCGGGGACATGGATGTGCAGGTCATTCTCCTCGAAGAGAGAAGCTTTGTCCGGGAACATCGACTTCACAAGGCTCACCGCGATCTGCACGGACTCCTTCATGACGTCTCCGAGCTGACCGGTGACCGTGAACTTGCCGCTTCCCTTGGTGAAGAGGGTCTCGATGAACAGGATCTCTCCGCCGGCCGCTGTCCAGGCAAGTCCTGTCACGATGCCGGGCTTCTTCTCCGCCAGGACGCGGTCATGCCTGACCGGTTTGGCGTCGAGCATCTCGCGGAGGTCCTCCTCCCTGACGACGATGGGTTCGAACTTCAGCTCAGACTCCGAAAGCTTCCCGGTCTCCGCGCCGGATGTCGCTGCTTCCGCCTGCGCGCTTTCGGCCTTGGCCGACTCTGTGGATTCCGCCTGAGCGCTTTCGGCCTTGGCCGCCTCTGTGGATTCCGCCTGCGTGCTTTCGGCCTTGGCCGCTTTCGCCGCCTCCACCGCCGCTGCTCCGATCCGCTTGGAGACCTCCACCGCTGCCGACCTGCACAGCGTATCCAGCCTCTTTCGAAGTCCGCGGACGCCGGATTCCATCGTGTAGTTGTCGATGATCTTTCTGATGATGTCATCGGAGATCACGATCTGTTCCTCCGTCACGCCCATGGCCTTCATGGACTTGGGAAGGAGGTGCCTCCTGGCGATCTGGAACTTATCCGAAGCGGTATAGCCGTTGAACCGGATGACTTCCATTCGGTTGAGGAGAGGCTCCGGGATCGTGTCGACCGAGTTTGCCGTGCAGATGAACATGACATTGGAGAGGTCATAGGGGACGTTCATGTAATGGTCTGTAAACGTGCTGTTCTGCTCGGGGTCGAGCACCTCGAGAAGGGCGCTCGCGGGGTCACCGTTGTAGGAGACGCCGAGCTTGTCAACTTCGTCGAGCACCATGACGGGGTTGGAGACGCCGCTCTTCTTGATGCCGTCCATGATCCGGCCCGGCATAGCGCCGATGTAGGTTCTCCGGTGTCCGCGGATGTCCGCCTCGTCGCGCACACCGCCCAGACTTACGCGCACGTATTCCCTGTGAAGAGCTCTCGCTATGCTCTGTCCGATACTGGTCTTTCCGGTGCCCGGTGCACCGACGAACAGAAGGATCGAGCCCGACTGCTCCTTCTTGAGATTCATGACGGCAATCTGCTGTATAATGCGCTGCTTCACTTTCCCCAGTCCGAAGTGGTCCTCATCCAGCACTTTCTCTGCTTCGTTAAGATCAATGTCCTGCGCCTCTTCCTTCTTCCAGGAAAGCCCTGTGACAAAATCCAGATAATCGTAGAGCATGCCCGCTTCCGTGCCGCCGTTGGATTCCTGTTTGAGGCGGTTCAGGACCTTGAGTGCCTCCGCCTTGGCGGTCTCGTTCATGCCCGCTTCCTCGATCTTGAGCTCGAATTTACGGATGTCGGAGACCTTTTCGGGGTGCATCTCATCGAGTTCCCGCTGCAGAAGTTCCATCTGTTTTTTGATCGCAGACTCCTTGTAGATCTTTTGATAATCCTCCTGCTGCGCGCTGGCCGCTTTTGTGGTCACCTTGGAGACTTCCATGAACTCATAGATTGCCTTCTCCAACATCTCGAGCCTTGCCTTTCGGCTGTCCTCCGCGAGGATTTCGAACTTTTCCTCGGCGCTCATCTTGAACCAGATGGACATGGCCACCGCGATCTCACTGATCGAGTGGAACTGCTCGAGGTAGCCCATCGCCTGCTGTCCCCACTCAAAGCCCTGCCAGCTCTCCTTGAGATTCGCCTTCAGCCTCTCAAAGTGCTCATTCTCGACGCCGTCCTCGAGATCTTCGATCTCCCGGCACCGCGATACGGTCAGCTCAATGCTGTGATCGGGGTTAATGCCGATCATATCCAGGTTGACTCTTCCTGTGGTGCGGATCACCACATAGCCCTCCGGGTTTACTTCATTGACAAATCCGGTCACGCCGATCGGGAAGAAGCTGTCCTCCGTCATATCCTTCCTTCCCTGCTCTTTTTTGCATGAGAGCAGGACAACGCGGTCGTTGACCTCGGGAATCCTGCGGGCCAGTGTCTTGTACTGGTCCGTCTTTAAGTAAATGTTGGCATCCGGTACCAACAAGAGATTATATATAGGAATCACTACCATGTTCTTTTACTCTTCCTCCTTGCTGAAGTGTTATGCGGCGCTTTCGCGCCTATGGTGTATTTCTTGACAGTTCATGTGCCCTGTGTTTATCAGCACTCTTTCCTGTCGAGTGCTAACGGCGCTGTAAAAATTTAGGCTTCACCGGGAAGCCTTCCCCTTGACACTTGTCAAGGATTTGTTATGCTAGATAGTAGCATCAGACTTTACAGTTGTCAAGGTTTATGGTGCCTGGCACCATAAAAAAATTATAAACTCAGTTTATAAAAATTTAATGGTGCCTGGCACCATAAACTCCGACTTTATAAAGTTTACAAAAAATTAATGGTGCCTGGCACCGTAAAGCGCCTGACACCATTAACTCTGTCAAAATATCGCGATTCCCTCTCTCTGGAACA
>DLYC01000249.1:0-7714 GCA_003447895.1 Lachnospiraceae bacterium
TCTATACGATCGCGGTCATGAAGGGGATCAAAGGAGTCTCCTGGCTGGCTAACGCCTGCATGGCGCTGTTCGGCGCACTGCTTGCCTATGTGCTGATTCTGGGCGGGCAGCCGGTCTACATCATTGAGACGGGCTTTTCGGCGCTGGGCAATATGATGCAGAACTTCATCGTGCTGAGCACCTGGACGGATCCGCTTCGCACCACGAACTTCCCTCAGAATTGGACCATCTTCTTCTGGGCCTACTGGATGGTCTGGGCGGTGGCATCGCCGTTCTTTATGGGCAGCATCAGCCGCGGGCGCACGGTGAAGCAGGTGATCCTGGGGACTTATATTTTCGGCGTGGCGTCCACGCTGATCTCTTTCATCATTTTGGGAAACTACGGCCTCGGCCTTCAGATGCACGGCCGCTTCGACGTGCTGGGCTTCTACGCGCAGAGCGGCGACCTGTACGCGACGGTCATTGAGGTGATCAAAACATTGCCCCTCTGGAGGATCGTCCTTGTGATCCTTGTCACATCGATGATCGCTTTCTATGCGACTTCCTTCGACAGCATCACGCTGGTGGCTTCGCAGTACAGCTACCGCGAGCTCCGCGAAGGGCAGGAGGCGACGAGCCGGATGAAGCTCTTTTGGGCAATCCTTCTGATCATGCTTCCCATCGCGCTGATCTTCAGCGAGGGGTCCATGAACAACCTGCAGACGGTGTCGATCATCGCGGCGTTCCCGATTGGAATGGTGATCGTCCTGATCATCGCGAGCTTTATCAGGGACGCGCGGAATTATTTGGAAGAGCGTCAAAATTAAGTGCTCAGGCGTACTTTGATAATGTTAAAATGAAGGTAGTCATAGGGAGAGCGATCCATGGAGAAATCTATGGAGAGTGATCCATGCAGAAACCGGAAATATGGATAAGGGGGTACACAAATGCAGTACATAGAAAATGACCGGATCAAAGTTGCAGTCGCCGACCACGGCGCGGAGCTCTGCAGCATTTACGACAAGAAGCGTGGCCACGAAGTGGTCTGGCAGGCCGATCCCAAGTATTGGAACCGCCACGCGCCCGTCCTCTTCCCGTTTGTCGGCAAAGTCTGCGGGGGACAGTACCGCTACAGAGGCGTGAGTTACCCGATGGGACAGCACGGATTTGCCAGGGACATGGACTTCACGCTCGTCGGCAAAACAGAGAATTCCATCACGTATGTCCTTCATTCCAACGAGGAGACGCTGGCCAGATATCCCTTTGAATTTGAGCTGGAGATCACCCACCGCATCGAAGGAAATAAGGTGTTCGTGGAGTGGAAGGTGACCAATCCGTCCGCGGACGAGCCGCTGTATTTTTCCATCGGCGCGCACCCGGCTTTCAACGTGCCGGTGCTCGAGGGAACGAAGAAAGATCAGTATTTTGTCGTATTTGAGGGCAAAGAAGAGCTCGAGTACGTGAATCTCGATCCCGTCGCCGAGGCGGCGGACGCGGAGCACCCGCACAAGCTGGCCCTGGACGGCGGCTTCCTCCCGGTGACCATGGACCTGTTTGACAACGACGCCTTCATCTTCGACCACGGGCAGGTGGAGAAGGTCGCGATCCACTATCCCGACAAGACCCCTTATGTCACCATCGAGTGCAAGGGATTCCCCTCTGTCGGCGTGTGGTCCAAGCCTAAGACAGACGCTCCTTACATCTGCCTTGAGCCCTGGATCGGCCGCGTGGACAACATGGGCTTTACGGGAGAGCTCCCCGAGAAGTTTGAGGAGCAGTGCGCGCAGCCGGGGGAGAGCTTCCGGGCGGTTTACAGTATTCAGGTGGATTGACGGGCGGTATCTTTCATGCCACTTTTCCAACAGTTTGTGTCAAAAAATAGCGCAGGTGCAATGTTTTGATATAATTGCCTTGTAACAGTACTTTACTTTAAGGGAGGGAAAAGTATGCTATCTATTAACATGAGCGACGTTATGAACGTCATCAATTCGATCAGGTCCTACCTGATCGTGATCGGTATCATCGTTGCTGCCGCGATCATCATCCAGATCGCCGTCAGCAAGATGGCAAAGCCGGAGAGACGTCTCATCAGAGGAACGGCGCTGATCGCGGCGGTTGCAGGAATCTGCATCTGCGTGAACATGATCTGCTCCGGGCCTATGAGCACCATGCTCGATCTGGTCAGCGGAAGCGGCACGATCAACGAGGACACCTCCAAGGAAGCCTCGGATCTGGCAATCTCGATTGCCGAGGAAGGTACAATGCTCCTTGAGAACGAGGGCGTTCTTCCTCTGGCGGAGGGCTCCAAGCTCAACGTATTCGGCTGGGCTTCCACAAATCCCATGCTGGGCGGCGGCGGCTCCGGCGCTCTGAATGAGGCTTATGACTCCGTGAGCCTTCTGCAGAGCCTGAACGACGCGGGCATCGAGACAAACAGTGAGCTGAGCGACTTCTATGTGGCTTACAAGCCTGATCGCCCGGTCTGCGGCATGTGGGCACAGGACTGGACACTGCCCGAGCCCAATGTCAGCACCTACACGGATGAAATGATGACGAATGCGAAGGCATTCTCCGACACGGCAATGGTCGTGATCTCCCGTCCCGGCGGAGAGGGCGCAGACCTTCCCACCGATGTTCAGGCGATCATCGACGGAACCTACCAGGACGGCACAACCTACAGAGCAGCTACTTATGACGACACCCTCAATGCGGGCAATGACTGGAACGCAGGCGACCACTATCTGCAGCTGGACAACCGCGAGAAGGAAATGCTCCAGCTCGTATGCGACAATTTCGAAAAGGTCATTGTCGTCTACAACGGCTCCAACGCGTTTGAGTTCGGATTTGTTCAGGAGCACCCTCAGATCAAGGGCCTCATTTGGGCAGCACCCGGCGGACACATCGGTATGACCGCGCTCGGAGAAGTCGTATCCGGTAAGGTCAATCCTTCTGCCAAGACCGTCGACACTCTGGTCTATGACCTGAAGACGACTCCCTGGTGGAACAACTTCGGCGACTTCAACTACACCAACATGGACGAGTTCAAGTACACTTCTGTCGGTTTCACCGGCCAGGAGTCGACTGCGATCCCTTCCTTCGTAAACTATGTGGAAGGCATCTATGTGGGCTATCGTTTCTATGAGACAGCAGCGGTGGAAGGCCTGATCAACTACGAGCAGACTGTGCAGTATCCTTTCGGCTACGGCCTGTCCTACACGACCTTCACACAGAAGATGAGCGACATCAAGGACAACGGCGAGACCATCTCCTTCACCGTTGACGTAACCAACACAGGTTCCGTCGCTGGTAAGGACGTCGTGGAAGTTTACTCCAATCCGCCTTACACAAACGGCGGAATCGAGAAGGCATCCGCGAACCTCGTTCAGTTCGAGAAGACCGGACTTCTTGAGCCCGGCGCATCGGAGACGGTCAACGTCGAGATCAGCAAAGAAGAGCTGATGTCCTACGATGACAAGAACGCCAAGGGCTATGTCCTTGAGGCGGGCGACTATGAGATCTCCATCAACACGGATTCTCACAACAAGATCGATTCCAGGAAATTCACAGTTGCAAAGACTGAGACCTACAGCGGCGACAACAAGCGCGCCAGCGATCTTATCACAGCGACCAACCAGTTTGATTATGCGGCAGGCAATGTTGAGTACCTGTCCCGCGCAGACAAATTCGCTAACTATGCGGCTGCAACGGCAGCGCCCGCAAGCTTTGAGATGGCAGAAGACGCTAAGGCGACCTTCTACAATATCAGCAACTATCTGACCGCAGAGGCGACAGCGGCAGACGAAGATCCGAATGCGGAAGCGATCACGACCGGCGCGTCCAACGGACTCAAGCTCGTCGACATGCGCGGCCTTGAAAAGGATGATCCCAAGTGGGATCAGCTGATGGATGAGATGACTCTCGACGACATGAACGCTGTCATTTCCCTTGGCGGCTATCAGACAAACTCTGTCGAGAGCATCGGCAAGGTCCGCACAAACGACTGCGACGGCCCTGCTTCCATCAACAACAACTTCACCGGCGTAGGCTCCATCGGATTCCCTGTCGGTGTCACGATTGCCGCTACCTGGAATAAGGATCTTGCCTACAAGTTCGGCGAGAGCATCGGCAAGATGGCAAACGAAATGGATGTCTCCGGCTGGTACGCACCTGCTATGAACAACCACAGAACCGCCTTTGCAGGCCGTAACTTCGAGTACTACTCCGAAGATCCGGTTCTGTCCGGCTACATTGCGGCAAATGCTGTCCAGGGTTCTCAGGACAACGGCGTTTACGCTTACATGAAGCACTTTGCCCTCAATGACCAGGAAGGCAACCGCTGCGACATGATCTGCACATGGTCCAACGAGCAGGCGATCCGTGAGATCTACCTCAAGCCTTTCGAGAAGTGTGTCAAGGAAGCCGACTGCCTCGCAGTGATGTCCTCCTTCAACTACATCGGAAACCGCTGGGCAGGCGGAAGCGCATCTCTTTGCAAGACTGTCCTTCGCGATGAGTGGGGCTTCAGAGGCTTTGTCGAGACCGACTACTTCGGCGTTTACGGTTACATGAGCGCTGACCAGGCGATCCGAAACGGCACAGACCTCATGCTGGTCAACTATCCGACAGCGACGAACGACGTGCAGTTCCGCGATACCAACGGCGCGCAGCAGGCTATGCGCACAGCGGCGAAGAACATTCTCTACGTTGTCGCGAACAGCCGTCAGTACGATCCTGCAAACCTCAACACAGGTATGGCGAAGTGGAAAGTGATCATGTATGTGGCGGACGCGATCGTGGCGCTGCTCCTTGGCGGCCTGCTGATCAAGTTCCTCAGAAACTACAGGAAGAGAAAAGCGGGAGAGATGGTCTGAAAACAGTGATGGTCCGGTAATCGGAGTTCAGTTCTAAATCGGCTGCCGCCCTAAGAGTGATTCTTAGGGCGGCGGCCTTTTGAGTCAGAGGGACTGTCCCCCTGACTCACTCCCCAATTTGCGTCGAACTGTGGAATTTTCCACAACGGCCGTCAAACTGGCAATTGAGTTGACCGACGGGATAGTCCATAATACCCCATGTGTAGAAAAACAGCATCAAATTGATTTTGTAACAGAATTTCGTACATTAACCCGCTGTATTTTCTGCAGAATACAGAAATAGCCGCCGGGATCCGGCGGCGGAATGGAGAGTATTATGGTATATGCATTACTTGCGGCAATTCCGTTTCTGACAGCACTGATCCTGATGGTCGGATTCAAGTTCTCATCGGGCAAGTCGCTGATCATTTCCCTGATCGTGACGATCGTGCTGGCGCTTTTGGTGTGGAGAATGGACGCGCACACAGTGCTTGCTTATTTTCTGTATGGTGCGCTCAAGTCGCTGGACCTTCTTCTGATCATCAGCGGAGCGATCCTGCTCCTCAATACGCTCAAGCAGACCGGGATCATGCAGGTCATCAGCGACGGGTTTCAGAAGATCACGCCGGATCCCCGCATCCAGGCGATCATCATTGCCTATATGTTCGGCGCTTTCATTGAGGGGGCGGCCGGATACGGAACGCCCGCGGCGCTCGCGGCGCCGCTCCTTGTGGGGCTCGGTTTCCCGCCCGTCGCGGCCTGCGCGGTGGCACTGATCTCCAACAGCACGCCGGTTCCTTTCGCGGCTGTCGGAACACCGATGCTGACCAATATGACCAACCTTTCCAGCGCCGTGACAGAGTCGCTCGGAATCTCTCTCGATCAGTTCACCGCGGATGTGACGCACAAGACGGTGCTCTATCTGGGGCTTGCCGGGTTTATCGTTCCGATCCTTCTGGTCATCACGCTGGTCATGTTCTATTCCACAGGAAGAAGAGTGAAGAGCATCCTGGAGATGATCCCGTTCTGCCTGATGGCGGCCTGCGCTTTCGTGGTTCCTTACTATTTTTTGGGAACCTATCTGGGACCTGAGTTTGCGTCCATCATAAGCGCCTGCATCGGCCTTGTCGTCACAGTGCTGGCAGCCCGCGCCAAAATATTGGTGCCCGCGCATGTATGGTACTTCTACGATATCGAGCACGACGAGGTGATCATGCCCAAGGAGATCTTCGGATCCGTAAGCCGAAGAAAGCTCTTCAAGGCTTGGCTCCCTTACCTGATCATTGCGGTCGCCCTGCTCCTTACCCGCATACCGGCCTTCGGTCTTCGCGCGCTCTTAAACTCCATGGCGATCCATGTGAAGAATATTCTCGGTGTCGAGGGCCTCAACTATGACTTCGCCCTCATTTACAATCCGGGACTGACGCCCTTTATCATGGTTTCCATCGGCACAATGCTGGCAAACAGAAAGAATCTGACGAGAGAGGATATCGATCATGTCTTCGGAGCGACGGGAAAGCAGGTCCTGACGATCGCGATGGCGCTGGTGAGCGGAATCGCAATGGTACAGATCATGTTGGGCTCAGGCCTCAACCACTCGGGACTTGAGGGCATGATCACCCAGATCAGCACGACGATCGTGGCGAGTATCGGAAAGGCATTCCCTTTCATCGTTCCTCCGCTCGGCGTCTTCGGCGCTTTCGTGTCCGGCTCCTGCACCGTATCCGGTGTCATGTTCGGACCTCTGGAATTCCAGACCGCGCAGATCCTGGGATTCCCGGCAGCTTCCATGATCGCACTCCAGATGGCAGGCGGCGCGATCGGAAATATGATCTGCATTCACAACGTGGTAGCTGTCTCCTCTACGACAGAAGCGACGGGGAACGAAGGAAAGATCATCTCTATGAATATTTTGCCGTGTATCGCGTATGTGGTGCTCGTGCTGGCCGTCTACTGTATCTTCGGATGACGGACCGACGGACCGCGATGGAAAACTGTGACAGAGAGAAAACCGCGGCAGAGATAGGATACAGAAATCCAAAATGAAACTGAAGATGCCCCCACCGTTTGGCGGGGGCATCTTGCCTTATGAATCGGGATTTCTTATAATAGAGAGTAATGGTGATTTGCAAGTACTAATTAACGGAGGATACAATGAAAGGGATCGTACTCGCCGGAGGATCCGGAACCAGGCTTTACCCGCTGACAATGGTGACTTCCAAGCAGCTCCTGCCCATCTATGATAAGCCGATGATCTACTATCCGCTCTCTGTGCTTATGAGCGCGGGGATCCGGGACATCCTGATCATTTCCACACCGCAGGACCTGCCGAGATTTCAGCTGCTTCTGGGAGACGGCCATCAGTTTGGGATCAGGCTCTCCTATAAGGCGCAGCCGAGTCCGGACGGCCTGGCCCAGGCGTTTATGATCGGCGAGGAGTTTATAGCCGGAGACACAGTGGCGATGGTGCTGGGAGACAATATTTTTGCGGGACACGGCCTCAAGAAGAGACTGAAGGCAGCCGTAGAGAACGCGGAGAGCGGAAACGGCGCCACGATCTTTGGCTACTACGTCGATGATCCCGAGCGATTCGGCATCGTGGAGTTTGACAAGAACGGGAGAGCCGTCAGCATCGAGGAGAAGCCGGCGAAGCCCAAGAGCAATTATTGCGTGACCGGGCTGTATTTTTACGACGAGAAGGTCGTGGAGTACGCCAAGTCCTTAAAGCCCTCGGCGCGCGGCGAATATGAGATCACGGACCTCAACAGGATCTATCTGGAAGAGAAGAGGCTCCATGTAGAGCTTCTGGGACAGGGCTTTACATGGCTGGACACCGGGACGCACGAGAGCCTGGTGGACGCCACCAATTTCGTAAAGACCGTGGA
>DLYC01000249.1:7835-22588 GCA_003447895.1 Lachnospiraceae bacterium
AGCCGGGAGGAAGTGCTCTCCACCTACGAGACGATGAAGAAGAATCAATACGGACAGTATCTCAAGGATGTACTGGACGGCAAATATATTGATGAACTCCGGTAAGAACCGGGCTTAAGCAGGAACCTGACCTGCATAAGAACCGGACTTTCATGAAGAAACAGACTATAACGGAGCAAAGAATTAAGACAAGGATGTGAGACAGTTGGACAAGATAGCAGTACTGATTCCGTGTTACAATGAAGAGAAGACGATCCGGAAGGTCGTCACGGACTGGAAGAATTCCCTTCCGGAGGCCGTAATCTATGTGTATGACAACAATTCCAAGGACAACACGGCGAAGATCGCCGCGGAGTGCGGCGCGGTCGTGAGGCACGAGTACCAGCAGGGAAAGGGAAACGTGATCCGCAGAATGTTCAGGGAGATCGACGCGGAGTGTTATATTATGGTAGACGGCGACGACACTTACCCGGCCGAATACGGAAGGCAGATGGCCGATCTGGTCCTTCATAAGGGCGCGGACATGGTAGTCGGTGACAGGCTGTCCTCCACCTATTTCGAGGAGAACAAGCGCCCCTTCCACAATTTGGGAAACAGTCTTGTGAGAGGGAGCATCAACCGCCTGTTCGGGACCAATATCCGGGATATCATGACCGGCTACAGAGCTTTCAGCTTTCTCTTTGTAAAGAGCTTCCCGGTGCTCTCGAAGGGATTTGAGATCGAGACCGAGATGAGCATCCACGCGGTCGAGAAGAACATGAGAATTGAGAACGTCGTGATCGAGTACCGGGACAGGCCGGAGGGAAGTGAATCCAAACTGAACACCTATTCGGACGGCGCCAAGGTCCTCAATACGATCTTCAGGCTCTATAAGAACTACCGCCCCATGGGCTTTTTCATGGGACTGGCTGTTTTCCTCTTTATTTTAGCTCTGATCCTGTTTGTGCCGGTCCTGTTTGACTTCGCCAGAACCGGGCAGGTTCCCAGGTTCCCGACCCTGATCGTCTCCGGATTTATCGCGCTTGCGGGGATCCTGTCCCTCTACGCGGGGCTCATTCTGAGCACGATCGTGGAGAAAGAGAGGCAGGAGTTTGAGTTCAGGCTGATCACAACGGATCATATTTATAAAGAACTGATGTGGAAAAAGACAGAATAATATATTATAATTAGTCGGTTGCGTAACTTTTGCGCTTTTATGATATAATAGTTTTGGTTTTTTTAGTTGCATTGACACAGGAGAAGGATAGTGGCAAGGAAGATACGTGTTTTACATATCGCGGAAGCGCCCGGAGGTGTGGAGCGGTACTTGGTCGCGCTATTGACTAAGCTCAAACAGAATTATAGTGATCAGTTGGAGCATATCCTCTTGTGTTCTGATTCTTTTGACGCAGGTAAGTTTAAGGATATCACTTCCAGGGTCGAGCATGTGCCGGATATGCACCATGCGATCAGCGCAGCCTCCGACTGCAGGAGCGTCATGGCTGTGAGAAGACTCATTGCCAAATACAAACCCGACGTTGTGTACTGTCACAGTTCCAAGGCGGGCGCGATCGGACGTCTGGCCAACGTGGGCATGAAGAACCGATACGGGAAGAAGAATCTGTGCATTTACAATGCGCACGGCTGGGCATTCAACATGAAGGGCGCGACAGGAAATATGATCCGCTCCTATATCATGATCGAGAAGATGCTCGCGCCTATGACCGATAAGATCGTCTGCATCTCCGAGTTTGAGAAGAACTCGGCACTGGAGTACGGAATCTGCGCACCCTCGAGACTCAAGGTCATCTACAACGGGATCGATCTCGACGAGATGGAGAGGGCGGAGAGCATTCCGCGCAGCGTGCTGAATATCCCCGAGGACGCTTTTGTCGTGGGAATGGTGGGCAGGCTTGCGATGCAGAAGGCGCCGGATGTATTTGTCCGGGCGGCTTCGGAGATCAAGAGAAAGATTCCCAAGGCGTTCTTTATGATCGTCGGAGACGGCCTGAACCGCGATGCGACAGAGAAACTGATCGCGGAATGCGGACTTACGGACTCCTTCCTGATCACCGGCTGGGTCTCAGACCCGCTCGACTATATCGGAAACTTTGATGTCGCAATGCTTCTTAGCAGATGGGAAGGGTTCGGACTTGTCCTTCCGGAATACATGCTGACAAGAAAGCCGATCGTAGCGGCCAGGGTCGACGCGATTCCCGAAATCGTCCAGGACGGGGTCAACGGGCTCCTTGTAAACCGCGAGGACTTCCGGGGCGCCGCGCAGGCTGCGGTCAGGATCTATCACGACGAGGAACTTTGCGGGAGGCTGGTAGAGAACGGCTACAAGATCGTGAGAGAGAGGTTTGATGTAGAGCGCACCGCGCGTGAGCACAGAGATCTGTTCATGGGCATGTCCACTAACTGATCGGCCGCACCGGCCTTTATCGATGAATATGAAAGATGCATGCATACTGACGAAATTTTATAAGAATTACAACTATGGCGGAATGCTTCAGGGGTACGCCCTTAAAAGGGCGGTCAGAGATCTGGGGTATTCCGTCGATCTCATATCATACGATGTGAACGCAAATCCCAACCCCGTCTATCCGGGGCTTCGGCAGCAGATCGAGCAGTACGGCCCGTTCTCCGCAGTGGAGAAGGCGGGAGAGAAGGCGGTTGCCAAGGGGAGTTTTCTGATCTCAGACATCCTTGCGCAAAGAAAAGAACGCTTCGAGGCGTTCATGGAGGAAACACAGCCTTCCGAGAAACTCTATGACGACAAGTCGGCGGAAGAGCTGTGCCGCAGATACCGGGCGCTGATCAGCGGCTCAGACCAGGTCTGGAATCCCAACGCGGTCAGGAATCTGTACCTGCAGACATTTGCGGAGGATCCGGCCAGAAAGATCGCCTATGCCGCCAGTATAGGGAGAGATTCCTTTTCGGAGAGAGAAGCCTCCGTCCTGATCCCCGCGATCAGGGAATTCGGGTCGATCAGCGTCAGGGAGCGCACAGCGAAGAAGCTCCTGAAAAGGTATATCGAGGCGCCGATCGAGACTTCGCTCGATCCCACCCTTCTTCTTAGCGCGGAGGAGTGGTCGGAAGTGGCCTCGGATCCGCTCGTCGAGGGGAAGTATGTTTTGGTGTACTTTTTCTCGGACAGCCTGAACGTGAGAAGAAGAGCCGAACAGCTCTTTGCAAAGCGCGGCATGAAGATGGTCTTTATTCCCTATGCCAAGCAGGAGTATAATCTGACAGACGCTTCCGGACCCGGCGAGAGGATGGAGGATGTGGGCCCCAGGGAGTTTGTATCCCTTGTCCAAAATGCCTCCTTCGTACTGACGGATTCTTTCCACGGGGCAGTCTTTTCCCTGATCTTTAAGAAGCCCTTCGCGGTATTTGAGAGAAACAGGAACGGGCATGTGTCCATGAATTCCAGGCTCTACGATCTCTTGAACCTCTTCGATCAGTCCCATCGGCTGGTCAACGCGAAGACGGGCGTCGAGCCGGACTATCTGTTTGAAGTGGACCGGGAAAAAATAGAGAGCATCTGGGCCTCTGAGAAGAAGCGGTCACTTGAGTATCTCTCCGGAGCGCTTAAGAGAGCCATCCTTGCGGCCGGACACAGTGAGCGCATGGTCACGGTATCCTCCGACGAGGAGCGGTGCACGGGATGCGGCGCCTGCGCGGCGGTGTGTCCCACAGGCTGCATTTCCCTGGAGAGCAACCGAAACGGATTTATTGTCCCCGTGATCGATGCGGACAAGTGCATCAAGTGCGGGCGGTGCCTTGCGACCTGCCCGGTACAGGGAAAAAGGCCGGAGATGTTCACGCCGGTGCGCTGCCTGGGCGCATATGCGATCTACGAGGACAAGGAGAGCGCTTCCGGCGGAATCGGCGGCATACTCTGCCGTCTGTTTGCGGAAACGGGCGGAGTGGTCTACGGAACAGCCTATACAGAAGGAATGAATGTCTGCGCGGTGAGAGCGGACAGCCCGGAGGAGACAGAGGCCTTCAAGGGCACCAAATATGTACAATCCTATATGGGAGATTCCGCGGCCAGGGTGGTCATGGACCTCGCGGCGGGCCGAAAGGTCCTGTTTACGGGAACTCCCTGCCAGATCGCCGGTGTGCGCGCAGCCGTGAAGACGCGCTGTCCTTCGAAGGCGCAGAACCTGTATACGGCGGAGATCATCTGCCACGGCGTTCCCTCTCCTTTGATGTTTAAACGCTATCTCAACTGGCTGTGGGAGAAGCACGGACAGAAAGTGGAAGAATACCGTTTCAGGGTCAAGGAGCGGGACACCGATCCGGATTATATGGTCAGGATCGGCCTTGAGAACGGAAGCAAAGTGATACAGACCGGCTTCAGGGATCCCTATTACAGGCTGTTTCTCTCTTCCAAGTGGTTTCGAAAGAGCTGCTATGAGTGTCCCTTCGCATCCCAGAAGAGAGCGGCCGATCTTACGATGGGCGATTTCTGGAATGCCGAGATACTCCCCGAGGAGTTCGGGAAGGACAGGAGAGTTTCCGTGGTCCTGATCAACAACCGGCGCGGGGAGGAACTTCTAAGGCTCATCTTCGGCGAACTGGAAGCCGTGGATATTTCCTGGGAGACGGCCGCGGAAGGAAACGCGAACCTCCGGCGCCCGACGCCCAAACCCTCCGTGTACACGGAATTTGGGGACGTCAGGGATACGGGTGCTTTCTTCGACCATGAGGCCACAGGCAAGGTGAACCGGGGCAAGTACTGGTTCAGCAAACTTACGCCCGGCGTAAGACGCGCGGTCAAAAAAGAGATTCATCTGTGGAGACACAAAGATTAACTGATAAGCAGAAGGGATTGGATGGATTTCCGGTCTTGAACGGATAGGCAGGTGTGTAATGAAAAAAGCAATTGTAATAGGCGGCGGAAACGGAATGGGTCTTGCGATCTCCCTGGACCTGATCGGAAGGGGCTACATGGTCGCGGTGTTGGATATCAAGGCGCCGGAAGAGGGGGTGCTCCCCGAAGGAAGCTATTCCTATGAGTATATTGACCTCTACTACCTCGACGAAGAGAGACTGGCGGAGCTGGCAAAAGACGAGGACCTGGAGGTCCTTATGATCACAGCCGGCATCGGCCGGGTGGCGGAGTTTGAACTCTTTAAGACTTATGAGATCGAAAAGATCATGACGATCAATGCGACATCGACGATCAAGATCCTCCGCCTGTTCTACGACAGGATCAATAGCGACCGGGACTTCTATGCGGGCGTCATGGGATCGATCTCGGGCTGGATGTCCTCGCCGATGACGGCGGTATACGCCTCCTCCAAGGCGGCAGTCTGCAGGCTGATCGAGAGCGTCAACATTGAGTTGGAAGTGGCGGGACGGGCAAACCGGATCCTCAACGTATCCCCGGCCTCCTTCAAAGGCTCCAGGTTCTACGGCGGACCCAACAATATGGACCTGCTCTCAGGACCTGCCGGCGAGATCACGGACCGCCTCTTTGAGAGGGAAACCCTCTATATTCCGCAGTACGAGGAGACTTTCAAGGGAGTTCTTGAGAGATACCACAGAGACCCGCACGAATACGGCCTTCACAGCTATCAGTACAAGAAGGACTCCGGGCGCGCCGCGGACAAGAGCCGCATGCGCGTGGGATACCTGTCGGGAACCTTTGATCTCTTCCACGTGGGGCATCTCAATCTTTTGAAACGGGCCAAGGAAAAATGCGATTATCTGATCGTCGGCGTACACAACAACGGAAAGTGGAAGGGCAAAGAGACCTTTATCCCGCTCGACCAGAGAAAGCAGATCGTGGCGGCCTGCAAATATGTGGACCGGGTCGTGGATTCCTGCCCGGAAGACGCGGACGCGTGGGACCTGTGGCATTACGACAGACTTTTCGTCGGATCCGACTACAAGGGGACCGAGCGCTTTAACCGCTATGAGGAGTACTTCAAGGACAAGGGAGTGGAGATCATCTACTTCCCTTACACGAAGAGCACCAGCAGCACGGCGATCCGAAAAGCGATCCACGAGAGCGCCAAGAGGGAAGAGCAGTAAAGAAAGATTCGCGCAAAGTTCTGTAAAATGAGTCCCGCAGGTAAAAGGGACTTGAAGAGAGAAGCATGAGAACGGGCCTCTGACAACCGCCGAAAAGGCAGTGTCAGGGGCCCTTTTTATGCCTCCCGGCAATCTTGCGCCTGTTCGGGCTCAGACTTGACACGAAATACAAATTAGTATATAAAGAAAAAAGACTTTAAATAGAAAGAGTTTAAGGATTTATATGATTACCTACAAAGATGTTGCGGAAAAATCAATGACTTCGGACAAAAAGGCATCGGCTCAGTCGGATCTGTTTGCTTTCTATGTGATCAGACCGATTTCTTTTTTTGTGACGATCCCGTTTTTGCATACGAGCCTCACACCGAATATGATCTCGGTGATCTCCATCATACCGGTCATGATCGGCTTTGTGCTCTCGTGGTACACCTACTCGAAGACCGGGATGCTGGTCAGCTGGCTGATGTTCTTTATCTGGGATATTCTGGACAGTGTGGACGGCAATGTGGCAAGGTACAGAAGGCAGCTTTCAAGGCTCGGGAGCGTGTATGACGCGATGAGCGGATACCTGGAGGCCTCCTTCGTATTCTTCTCAGCCGCCATCATGGCGGCCCACAGCAGCGGCCCTCTGGTCCGCGCGGGAATGCTTACGGCTGAGCGTCTTGTGATCTTTGGCGGGATCACGGCCGTGATGAACATGTATCCCCGTCTCGTTATGCATAAGACAGTCACCACGCTTATGGATAAGGGACAGGTGAAGGAGATCAGCGAGAAGAAGGAATACGGGATCGTGAAGATCGTTGCGCTCAATCTCAAGTCCTGCGCGGGCGGGGCTCTGGTTCTGATGCTTCTGGCGATCCTCTTTAATCTTCTGGATCTCTATACGGTGTTCTATCTGGTCTTCAACCTGGCGGTAGCGGTCGCGACGATCGTCTCTATCTTAAGAAAGAACGCCTGAAGAAAGAACGCCTGAAACAGGACGGACGGGGGAAAGCCCCGGCCATTGTCGAACATACAGAAATCTTACAGTGAATGTAATCGGGGAAAGAGCGGAGTAACAATCCGCTTTTCTCTTTATGTGTCGTTTTTGGGAAAGAAGCGCTTCGCGGGCAGGTGCGGAAAGCGGACCGCGAATGTCCGCTTTCCTGTATGCGCTAAAAAAACAGAGGGAGAGAGCAGCTATGTCTAAAAAGGCGGGAGCCGGTTATCCGATCGACTTTGTGATGCTGTGGGTCGATGACACTGACCCGGAATGGAGAAAAGAGAGAAACCGTTACTCGGGAAAAGACGAGGCCATGGTGGACAACCGGGAGGCCAGATACAGAGACTGGGATACGCTCAAATACTGGTTTCGCGGCGTGGAGAAATTTGCGCCCTGGGTCCACAGGATCTATTTTGTGACCTGCGGACACCTGCCGGAGTGGCTCAATGTGGAGGCGGACAAGCTGGTCCATATTAAGCACTCGGACTACATCCCCGGGGAGTATCTTCCGACGTTCAGCTCCCACACGATCGAGCTCAATCTGAACCGGATTCCGGAGCTGGCTGAGCACTTTGTCTATTTTAACGACGACACGTTCATCCTAAAGCCCATTACGGAAGATCTGTTCTACCGCGGAGGAAAGCCCGTGCACCAGGCAAGGCTTCACGCGATCCGTGCGGGAAAAATGGGTGAAATGATGCCGCACATCTATCTCAATACGACGGAAGTCATCAACGAGCATTTCGACATGCATAAGGTGCTCAAGAAGGACGCTGCCAAATGGTTCTCGGTCTCAAAGAACGGGCCGGGCGTCGTATTTGAGAACCGCTTCTGCAGCCGATACGATATGTTCCCCGGGTTTGGCAATGAGCATCTTCCCACGCCGATCCTTAAGAGCACGATGGACACGATCTGGAACCTCGAAGGAAAGAGGCTGGACGAGACCTGCAGGCACAGGTTCCGGGATGTGAGGGACGTCAGCCAGTATGTATTCCGTTACTGGCAGCTTGCGAGCGGGAACTTTGTCCCGGAGAAGCTGTCCAATATCGGTGTCAAATACACGATCAAGTCAGACAGGGAATATGTAAAGAAGGTGTGCGAAGTTGTGAAGTCGGGAAAGCACAAGCTGGTCTGTCTCAACGACGCGGACGCCCTTGATTCGCAGGAGGATTTTCTCTGGGCCAAAAAAGAGCTGGTCAGGGCATTTGAAGTGCTCCTTCCGGAGAAATCGTCATTTGAAAAGTAAACTCAGTAAATTCGATTTTTTAAGTATATTTAATATATTCAGTATGTCCAGAAAACCTGAACACTACGAAAAGGGAAGACAATGAGCAGTTCAATCGGAATCTTAACCTATCACAGAGCAGCGAACTACGGAGCTGTCCTTCAGGCCTATGCGCTTCAGACGGCGTTTTCCAAACTCGGCCGCAGGACGGAGATCCTTGACTACTACTGCCCGGCCGTCGAAGAGGACCACAGGCCTTTCGGAAGACTCGGGAAGAAAAAGAACGTTTTCCAGACGCTCACGCACTCGCCTGTCAAGATCAAAAAGGACAAGGTCTTCGGCGCGTTCCGCGAGAGAAAGCTGAAGCTGAGCGAGCCGATGAAAAAGGGCATTGCGCCCGGCACCGCGGACCGCTACGACCTCTTTGTGACAGGCTCCGACCAGGTCTGGAACGACAGGCTCTCCGGAATGGACCCCGCCTATATGCTGGACTTCGCGCGGGAGGAGCAGCGGTATTCCTATGCCTGCAGCTTCGGCTTCGACACATTTCCGGAAGGGAAAGAGGCGTTATACACAGAGCGGCTCAAAGGCCTCCGCTGCGTCTCCCTGAGGGAGAAGAGCGGCGTGAAGATGCTGGAAGAAGCGGGGATCTCCGCCAGAGTCGACCTGGACCCGACACTTCTTCTTACGGCGAAGGAGTGGAGCCCTTTCAGCGTAAAGCCCAAGGACACAGAGCCCTATATCCTCCTCTATACGGTCAACGGCGCAGTGCACCTTCTGGATTTTGCAAGGGAATTGTCTGAGAAGACGGGGTGCCGGATCCTCTATCTCAACAATCAGTACAAGACAAACCGAGACCTTACCCGCATTCGTTACGCCGCGCCGGAGGAGTTTACGGGGTGGTTTGAGAATGCTGCGTATGTCCTCACCAATTCTTTCCACGGAACCGTTTTCTCGATCCTGTTCCACAAACAATTCAAGATCGAGCTGGAGACGGTGAAGTCCTTCAATGTCAGGAGCAGGGATCTACTCACAAGCTGCGGACTGGAGGACTGCATCCTTCGAAACGGGCCGGAGGACTTTACGTTCCGGCAGGATTTTGAGGAGCCGGACCGGCTTCTTTCACAGATGAGAGAGCGGTCTTTCTCTTATCTTCAGAGCATCTGCGACAGCGCGGAGAAGATGGGAAAGACTAAAGACAGGTAAAGCTATGAGAATACGATCCTACGACATTCAGCATATAGGGTGCATACTTTTTCTGGTCTATATCTTTCTGTACGACCTGTCCAATGCCCTGCTGGGGAACTGGGTCTCGCTGATCGTCGTCATACTGGCGGAGGCGCTGTGTTTTGCCTCGATCCAGAAGGGCGAACAACGGTACAAGGTGCCCAAGATCTATTTGAAAAAGATCCTTCCCTGGCTCTTTTTTGCCCTGCTGTTTGTCATACCGAGAAACCAGCTGGCAGCGCGGAACATCTACTTTTCGACGATCCGATGGCTGATGGCTGTTCTTTTGATGTGCATGATCGCGTACAAGAATGAGGAATACGAGCACATCACGCGGAGCATCTGCGTCATCGGGTTCCTCCATGTGCTTGCAACCTGGGTCCTGTACTTTGTCCCCTCTCTGTACAAGGGGCTCTACAAGATCTGGGGAGAGTGGCCGGTCGGGACGGCGAAGGGACAGCTTGTCTACAAGGCGGGGCTGACAGGCCATTATTCCAGAAGCGCGATCGCCCTGATCTCAGTCCTTCTGATCCTGACAGCGGCCGTGACCGTCTACCTGCAGAAAAAGGAGATGGCCACGCGCTTTACGTTTACAAGGACCGCGGTGACCGCGGCGCTCTTTGTCCTCACTCTGGGGGCTCTGTTTCTGACGGCGAAGAGATCGGCCCTTCTGTTCGGCCTCGGCGCCATGGTGCTCGGCTATGTGGCCTACGGAAATAAAAAGAACAGTTTCCTGAGACTGGTGGTGATCATGGCCGCGATGCTGGCCGCAGTGCTGATCCTGTCGAGGTTTCTTGCGCCTGTCAGGATCGTCATTGACCGCTTCCTGGAGCTGGGATCCGACAGTTCCACGATCAACCGCCTGAAGATGTGGCGGATCGCGCTGGAACTGTTTGCGGAGCACCCGGTCATCGGAATCGGGTGGGAAGGATTTAAATACCAGTACTATCTCAAGATCGGCGCGCAGTCTGCGGGAGCCTATGACTTTCTGGACGCGCACAATGTGTACCTGCAGGTCCTCGCGGAGACGGGGATCACGGGCTTTGCCCTGTACTGCTTCTGCGTGTTCTCCACCTTTATGACGACGCTGAAGCTCCTCAAGGCGAAGGACCGGATCGCGCGCGACGCGGACAAGATCGCGGTCCTGTACGCGTTTATGTACCAGGTATACTATATTTTGTACTGCGTTACGGGCAACTGCCTGTATGACATCACGTTCGTACACTACGCCATCGCGAACGGCCTGGTCTACGGCGTCTACACGAAGACGGTCATGGCCGGGAAGACCGATCCTTACCGGGTGAAAGCCGCCGCGTTCCAAAATGCGATGAAAACAAATTCGATCAAAATAAATGCGATGTAAAAAGCTGCGGGGAGTTCAATGAGCCGAGAGGGAAAACTTGCCAAAAATACACTCATATTATCTATAGGAACCTTTTTGCCAAGATTTGCGTCATTTATCACGCTGCCGATCCTGACGGGATGCCTCACCAAGGCGGAAATGGGAACCTACGACCTGATCACGATCCTGGAGTCTCTCTTTCTTCCGACGGCGACGCTCCAGATCCAGGCGGCGGCTTTCCGCTTTCTGATCGACGCGAGAGAAGACGCGAAGAAAGTCCGGGAGATCATCACCAATATCGCGCTGTTTATCATCCCGGTCTCCCTGGCGTCCCTCACGATCCTGTACTTTTGTCTGTACATGGCGGATGGGCCGATCAGGATCCTGATCTGTCTCTATTTTATGTTTGACATCCTCTCGAGCGCGGAGAGGCAGGTCTGCAGGGGACTTACCCGCAACCTGTATTATTCGATCAGCGCGATCATCTCTTCTCTGGGAAAGATGATCTTTATCGTGATCTGTGTCTACTGGCTGAAGACCGGACTTCTGGGAACGGTCGTCGCGCTCTTTGTGGCGTCCCTGTTTTCTTTTCTTTATCTGTTCTTCTTTGGCGGAATCTATAAGTACATCGATCCGAAGTGCTTCAACAGGGAGCTTCTCGGGGAGATGCTCCGGTATTCCTGGCCCATGGTGCCGAACAGCATGTCGGCCTGGGTCATGAGGGTCTCAGACCGTATCGTGGTCACCGCCTTTATGGGCGTTGCGGCCAACGCGGTCTATGCGGTGGCCAATAAGATCCCGAGCCTTCTCAATATCGCGCAGGCGACATTTACCATGGCCTGGCAGGAGAACGCGTCTGTGGTCTCCAAAGACCGGGACGCGAGTGAGTACTATTCCTCCATGTTCAGGGTCATGTTTGACCTGATGGCCGGTTTCTTCGGCCTTCTGATCGCGGCAACCCCGATCCTGTTCAGACTCCTGATCCGGGGCGACTACGCGGAGGCCTACAACCAGATTCCCATCCTGTTTGTCGCCATGTTCTTCTTCAGCATGTCGACCTTTCTGGGCGGGATCTATGTGGCCTACAAGAGGTCAAAGAGTGTCGGCATCACGACAATGGCCGCCGCGGCCTGCAACCTGATCGTCGACCTTGCCCTCATAAGGTTCATCGGGCTCTATGCCGCTTCCGGCTCCACCCTGGTCAGCTATCTCTTCCTTTTTGTCTACCGCTGCATCGATGTACAGCGCATCGTCCGGGTCAGGTACAGCGTCCGCCATATCGTCATGATGCTGGCGATCATGGTGACGGAGAGTGTCCTGTGCTTTAAGCAGAAGCCGGTCCTGAACGTGATCAATCTGCTGATCAGTGTTGTCGTCTTTTTTGTCTTTAATAAGACTTTTGTGCTCGCTGTGGTCAAAAAAGGGAAGGCGGTTATGAGAAAGTTCCTCAAGAAAAATAAGGCGAAAAGTGCCGGGCAGGCAGACAATACAAAGGCTGCGCAGACGGCTCCTCATGAAAGCGGCGCGCCAAAAGAGACAGACGAAAACGGAGTTCCCCTGCTCGCGGAAGACCGGAGCAGCTGCTGCGGATGCTCCGCCTGTTACACCGCATGTCCCGTGGGCGCCATCACAATGAAACCCGACGAGGAGGGCTTCCTCTATCCGGAGATCGACCCGGAGACCTGCATTCACTGCCGCAGGTGCCTGAAAGTCTGCGCGTTTAAGAGAGACCGCGCGGCGCAGAGCGCGCCGAAGGCGGAGACCGGCAGCGGGCAGAAAGCGGGCGAGAGCGTTCAGGCAAAGCCCGAGAGCGCGCAGAAGGCGGAGGGCAGGCTTCCCGGGACGCTTGCCTACGCCTGCAGGGCAAAAGACAGAGAGATCCTTAACACCAGCTCGTCGGGAGGCCTGTTCACCGTCCTCTCAGACCAATTCCTTTCCAAGGGAGACGCTGTCCTGTGCTCTTTTTATGACTATGAGGAGCACTGCGCCCGCTTCCGCCTGATTCGTTCAGTCGGGGAGCGCGACGAGTCCCGCGGCTCCATGTATATGCAGAGCTATGCGCGCGATTCCTGGAAAGAGGCGCTTACCTGGCTAAAGGACAATCCGGACAGGAAACTCCTCTACACGGGTCTTGGCTGCCAGGCGGCCGCCTTTATGGAATTTGCCCGCCTGAGCGGTGTCCGGGACAGAGTGGCTGTGGTCGACATTATCTGCCACGGCGCGCCGAGCCCCCTGATCTGGAAGGAATACGCGCAGTCTCTCGAAAAAGGAGGGAAGCTGAGCGGCCTCAATTTCAGGGACAAGAAGACCGGCTGGTCCCGCTCAAGGGGAATCGTCTTCATTGACGGCAAAGAGACCTCGATCCGGCAGTACCGGAAGATCTACTCCGACCGATATACGATCCGGCAGTCCTGCTCCTCCTGCCCCTACACGAGAGTGGACAGGGAGACGGACATGACGATCGGCGATTTCTGGAACATGGAGAAATCCATGCCCGACTTCGTGGACGAGATGGGAACTTCCCTGGCCCTTGTCCACACCGAAAAGGGACGGGAACTGTTCGAGAGTATCCGGGGCGTCCTCGATGTGCGGGAGAGCAACACCAGGGACTGCCTTCAGATGAACCTTCAGCGGCCCACAGAGCACTCGGAGCACAGAGACCGGTTCTGGGCGGATTACCGCAGGGAAGGCATTGAATACGTGATGAAGAAATACGGAGAGGTCACGCTGGCGGGCCGGGTCAAAAGACGGATCAAAAAGATATTGGGATAAATAAGATATTTGTATAAAGGAGAGGACAGCTTGTCGACATATGTGATCAGTGACATACACGGGGCGCTGCCCCAGTTCCAAAAGCTCTTGAGAAAGATCCGGTTCGCGCCGGAAAAGGGCGATGAGCTCTACCTTCTCGGGGATTATATAGACTGGGGAGAATACCCTTTGGAGACGCTTCTCTTTGTCATGCATCTTGACCGCTCCAGCGACAGGGTGCACTGCCTTCTGGGAAACCACGAGGAGATGTTCCTCTCACTGATCGAGTGCGGATACAGGCAGGGAGAGGACAATCCGATCGCGGACAACTGGCTTTTGAACAACCGCGGCGCGGGCACCTGGCGCGAATTCAGCCGCCTGGACCGGTACCACCAGTATGAGATCCGGAAGTGGCTGTCGGACCTTCCTCTCAGTTTCGACGTGTACGACGGGGAAAAGCACTATATGCTGGCACATGCGTACCCGTATTACTACGACGTGCAGTATGAGAAGCGGGAAGTGAGGCGCCGGAGAAAAGACGCCGTGTGGAGACGGCTCATGCTGAGGGAGGATCCCTTTGCGGAATATCCCGGCGACCGGGTCTACCACTGCCTCATCTGCGGCCACACGATCACGAACTATTTCTTTGACCAGATGAAAGCGGAGAAGAACTGGCCTTTTAGAAAGCCCAGGGTGACCAAAAGGAACCGGATCTTCTACGGCGAGAAATACGTAAATCTTGACTGCGGCGCCAAACTCCTTTCCTGCACGGCCGATGAGGACCCCAAAGTCAGAAAGGCGGCGGAGAGAGCGCAGCTGTCGTGCCTTAGGCTCGAAGATGCGGAAGAGTTTTATGTCCGGTGAGCGCAGCATATTCGAGAGGATTCCGAGGATCTGGGGAGACCGTGAAGTCAGAAACTCTGACGCGCGGCCTCCTTTTTGTCTTTCGCCCGGGAGGCACGCGTTCTTGACAATTGAGGTAAAAAAATTCATACTTGAAGTGATGGCCTCATGATGGCCACAATCCCCATCAATTTAAGGAAAGAAGAGTTTACAAGATGATCCATTTTGCAGCCAAAATAGAGAGAAATGATCCGTGCTGGTGCGGAAGCGGAAAGAAGTATAAAAACTGCCATATGCGGTTTGACGACAAGATAAAGAGCTATGCGCTGAAAGGGGTGATCACCCCGGACAGGAGC
>DLYC01000108.1 GCA_003447895.1 Lachnospiraceae bacterium
GGAATGGCGCAGCGCGGGGGCAGTGTTTTCAGCCATCTGCGGCTCGGCGAGGGGACGAATTCCCCGCTGATCGGAAAGGGCGAGGTGGACCTGATCATCGGTTTTGAGCCCGGAGAGACGGTCAGGCAGCTTCCCTTTTTGAAAAAGGGCGGCGCCGTTGTCGTGAGCAGGAGGCCGGTCATGCCGGTCAGCGCGATGATCGGGCAGACTTCCTACGACGCGGAGGCGATGGTGGAGTATCTGAAGGCAAATGTGGAACACCTGACGATCGTGGACGCGGACAAGGCGGCGCAGGATCTGGGTTCTGCCAAGGTACTCAATGTGGTACTTCTGGGCGCGGCCATAAGGAGCGGGGAGCTGGGGCTTTCCGAGGAAGATATGGAGAAAGCGGTCAGGGAGAAGGTTCCGGAGAGATTTCTGAAGCTGAACAGAAAAGCACTGGCGTGGAGCCGGGAATGATTTAGGAGGACAGTAGCCATGCAGATTAATAAAAAGCAGCTGGAACAGGTAAATAATCAGATTCAGCGTCTGATCGCCGCGGACAATTTTTACGGAAAGCGTCTCAAGGAGGCGGGCGTTGACCATGTGAGCAGCGTAGAGGATTTCCTCAGTCTCCCCTTTTCCGAGAAACAGGATCTTCGCGAGGCGTATCCGCTGGGACTTATGACCTGTAAAGAGGACGAGATCGTGCGCATCCATTCTTCGTCCGGAACGACAGGAATGCCTGTGATCATTCCCTATACCGCCAAGGACGTGGACGACTGGGGAGAGATGTTCAAGCGCTGCTATGAATTTGCCGGCATCACGAAGAAGGACCGGATCCACATTACGCCCGGTTACGGCCTGTGGACGGCCGGCATCGGCTTCCAGAACGGCTGTGAAAAGCTCGGGGCCATGGCGATCCCCATGGGACCCGGCAACACGGAGAAACAGTTGCAGATGATGATGGACCTGAAGTCGACCGTGCTGTGCGCGACATCCTCCTACGCGCTTCTTCTCGCCGAGGAGATCGAAAAGCGCGGCATCCGGGACAAGATTCACCTCAGAAAGGGCGTCATCGGCTCCGAGCGCTGGGGAGAGAAGATGAGAAAGCGCATCTCCTCCGAGCTTGGCATTGAGCTCTATGACATTTACGGACTGACGGAAATTTACGGACCCGGCATCGGCATCAGCTGCAAGTACGACACGGGAATGCACTACTGGGACGACTATCTGTACATCGAGATCATCGACCCGGCAACCGGAGAGAACGTGCCGGACGGCGAGTGGGGCGAGATCGTCATCACGACGCTGGTCAAGGAGGGCGCGCCTCTCATCCGTTTCCGCACGCACGACCTGTCCAGGATCATCCCGGGGGAGTGCCCTTGCGGAAGCAGGTTCCCGCGCATCGATGTCATTACGGGACGCAGCGATGATATGATGAAGATCAAGGGTGTCAATGTATTCCCTAAGCAGATCGAGGAGATCCTGGCGACCTTCCCCGAGCTCTCCAGCGAGTACCAGATCCGCATTTCTCATCTGGACGGAAAGGACAGCATGCGTATTTACGTCGAGACCAGCGGAAGCAACGACTTCAAGGCGCTGCAGCAGAAGGTCGCGGCGGCGGTGAAGAGCAGGATCGGCTTCACACCCATCGTTTATGTCGTGGAGCTCGGTTTCCTTCCCCGCAGCGAGAAGAAATCCAAGAGAGTGATCGACGAGAGATTCCAGTAAGAGAGATCTATGATCAAAAAAGACAGGTCGTAAAGGCCTGTCTTTTGTTATACTGAAAAGAGCAGCAGGAGGTGCACCTATGAGAGTCTGTCTTTTAAATGAATCTTTTCCGCCGGTCATTGACGGAGTGGTGAACGTAATGTTGAACTATGCCGATTACATGATGCGCGATTTCGGCGCGAAGATCATAGTCGGAACGCCCAGGTATCCGGGCGGGAAATATGATTCGTATCCCTACAAGGTTGTCGATTACCCGAGCTTTGACACGGCGGCGCAGACAAACGGCTACCGCGCCGGAAACCCGCTGGTGGGGAAAGCGGTGTCGGAGCTGGCGGACTTCGGGCCCGATATCATCCATACGCACGGACCGGCCTCCGCGACAGTCGTGGCGCGGCTTGTGCGGGAGATGACAGGGGCGCCGATCGTCTTTACCTACCACACCAAGTACGATATTGATATCCGGCGGGCCGCCAGGATCGACCTGATCGCCGAAGAGACCATCAAGGCGATGGTCGGAAATATAGAGGCGTGCGACGAGATCTGGACGGTCAGCGACGGAGCGGGAAAGTCCCTCAAAGCGCTCGGCTTTCAGGGAGATTACCGCGTCATGAACAATGGCGTGGACTTTGCGAAGGGCAGGGTGGACAAGGAGACGGTCGCGAAGGTGACGGCCGGCTACGACCTTCCGGAGGACGTCCCGTGCTTTCTGTATGTGGGGCGCCTTATCAATTACAAGAACCTCCCCCTGATCCTGGATGCCCTGAAGATCCTCGCGGACAGCGGGCAGGACTTCCGGATGGTCTTTGTGGGAAAGGGCCCCGACAGGGAGATCCTGGAGAAGAAAGCCGCGGAACTCGGCCTTATGGGCGAGGGCGCAAGAGCCGGGGAGGCGCACAGCCTCAACGGGCAGGGGCTCGGCGTCCGGACAGCGCCCGGCGCCAAGGTCTTCTTTACGGGCCCGATCTACGACAGGAACGAACTTCGCGCGTGGAATACGAGGGCGGACCTCTTCCTGTTCCCCTCGACATTCGACACCAACGGACTGGTGGTCCGGGAGGCGGCGGCCTGCGGCCTCGCGAGCGTCCTGATCAAGGATTCCTGCGCGGCGGAAGGCATCACGGATGACCGGAACGGCTTTATCATTGAGGAATCGGCTGAGGACATGGCGGAGCTTTTAAAGAAACTCTGCGGGCACCTCGATCACGTGCACGATGTGGGCCGGAACGCAATGGATGAGATCTACCTCTCCTGGGAGGAGTGCGTGGCGAAGGCGTACGAGCGGTACCGCTATATTTTGGCAAGGAACAAAGTCGGCGCGATGCCCCATCACAAGAAGCAGGCCACGGACAATATGGTAAAGGTGGTCGCCGGAATGATGGAGGAGCAGGACAGACTGCGGAAGAATATCAAGGAGATGGTCGGCGACATGCACAGCAAAGCGCTCGAAATGGCGGACTATACGATGAAAGACGTATTGCATGATAAGCTGTCCGTGGATTCCCGAAAACTGCACTGGAATGACATCATCGACGATCTGTGGACAGAAGTGGAGGAGCACCTCAGGAAGTGAAAAAGCAGTTTGATTTCAGGAAGATGTCCTTTTACCAGATCTGGATCCGGAGCTTCGCGGACGGAAACGGGGACGGGATCGGCGACCTGTACGGCGTCTACGATAAGCTCGAATATATTAAGAGCCTGGGGGTTGACGGCATCTGGTTCAGTCCCATTTACCCCTCGCCCAACGCGGATTACGGCTACGACATCTCCGATTACAAAAATATACACCCCGACTACGGCACGCTGGATCAGTTTCGCAAAGTGCTGGACCGGGCGCACGCGCTGGGGCTCAAGGTCCTGCTCGACCTGGTGATCAACCACACCTCCGACGAGCACCCCTGGTTCATTGAGAGCTGCAAGGGGAAGGACAACCCGTACAGCGACTATTACATCTGGCGCGACCCCCGATTTAAGGGGGAGGAGAAGCTCCCGCCCAACAACTGGTACAGCCAGTTCGAGGGACTCGCCTGGGAGTACAATGAACAGAGAGAGCAGTATTATCTTCACGTTTTTGCCAAAAAACAGCCGGACCTCAATATGGACAACCCCAAAGTCCGAGAGGAAGTAAAGAGCATCATGCGCTTCTGGCTGGACATGGGCGTGGACGGATTTCGGGAGGACGTCATAAACTTCATCTCCAAGAATCCGGACATGCCGGACGGCTGGTCCTTTGTGCCGGCGATCAACGGCCTGCCCTTTTACAAAGACGGCCCCAACCTGCACAAGTACCTTACGGAATTTCGGGAAGTGGCCAGGGAGTACGGCGCCGTGCAGATCGGGGAGGCGCCCTTTACGGGCGTGAAGACGGCGCTCACGTATATCGGCGGAAAGCACCGCGTCCTCGATCTTCTGATCCAGTTCGACACGATGTTTGCGGACTGCTTCATGACGGAGTACATCTATCACGGATTCCGGCTCCGCAAACTCAAGAGGGCCTTTCGGAAGTGGCAGTACGGCCTTCAGGGGAAGGCCTGGCTCGCCCTGTATCTGGAGAATCACGACCATCCCCGCGTCGTGAACCGGTACGGAAGCCTTCGCTTTTGGAAGGCGTCGGGATCGATGCTGGCGGCCTCCTATATTTTGCAGCGGGGGACGCCCTTTCTGTACCAGGGGCAGGAGCTGGGCATGACCAACATCGCCCTGAGCTCCATCGACAAGTACAACGATGTGGCGGCGAAGAACGCCTACAACACCTTCTTTCTGAGGGACTCTGTGGAGAGAAGGCTCGAGAGGATCCACGTCTCGACGAGGGACTCGGCAAGGACGCCTGTCCAGTGGACGGACGGCCCGAACGCGGGCTTTACGACAGGAAAGCCATGGTTTTACGTAAATCCCAACTACTCCTTTATAAACGCGCAGGCGGAGGAGCGGGACCCTCTCAGTATCCTGAACTTCTACAGACGATGCCTGGCCCTTCGAAAAAAGAGCGATACGCTTTTATGGGGCACTTACCGGGAGTACTTCCGGGCAAGGAAGAAGATCTTTATGTATGAGAGAAAACACAAGGGGAACAGGATCCTTGTGATCTGCTCCTTCTTTACGGAGAAGACCGGCTACTGCCTGCCGCGGGGCTACAGCTGGGGCGGCGCGAAGCTCCTTCTGGACAACTATATTTCGGAGAAGGACATGGCAGACCGCGCGGAGACGGCAAAAGAGCGAACAGGCGGGGGGAGCGGCCCCCGGAAGAAAGAAGGTCCCGGCACAAAGGGACAGCTTGAGCCCTACGAAGTGCAGGTCTGGGAATTCAGGACGCGGCAGGGCTGAGGAGGAGCTTCAAGAAGAAGGAATTTCAGGTGTTTCAGGGAAGAAACTGCGGAAGGGCGCAGAACAGTGCTTTTTTGCAGGGATTTGTGGTATCTTATCTATAAAAGAAAGGAGGCCTCTTATGAACCGAAAAGGCAGAAAATGGAAAAGTTTATTGTTGATCGTTCTTGTACTGACAATGCTGCTTCCAAAGACGGATGTCAGCGCGCTGACACAGAAACAAAAAGCGCTGAAGGCCTATACAGCCTTCCTCGCCAAGTCGAAAGTGCCGATCGTAAGGTCCGGAAAAACCTGTTATCAGACAGGGCGCCCGTATACGTATTACGGGACCAAGGCCTCCGAGGTATATTTTGGCCTGGCTTATATTGACAACAACAGTGTTCCGGAACTGGTCCTGAAAACGCTGAGTCCCTATGGCGGCTCACATGACATGATCACGGCAGTGTTTACGTATTACAACGGCAAGGTAAAGCGCGTCAAGGAAGTAAACAACGATTACGGCTTCGTTGACGGATACTTCTACAAGACCGGCTCATACAAGTGGACGCAGCTCGGTGAGGGAGGAGACAAGGAAGTCTATATCAGTCCCCTCCGAAACGGGACAACGACCAAAAAGCTCCGGAAAGACAGCAACAAGTATGGCTATTATCCGACCGTCTACTATAAATATGTGAGCGGCAGAAATGTCAAGATCAGCAGGTCCGCGTTTACAAAGCTCTTTAAGAGCATGACGAAGTCGAAGTCGGTGACGAAGATCAAGTATCACAAGAACACCGCGGCGAACCGCAAAAATTATCTTAAATAAAATTATCTCTTACAAAATTCAGAAACTCGCAGGAACGACAGTTGGGGGAGCTTCGTTCTGCTGCATCGTTCGGAGCCCGCTGTGCGGGATGCTGTGTGGAGGATTAAAAAAATGAGAAAGAGAATACTGATTGCGATTGGAATCACCTGGGCCGTTCTGGCAGCGGGATGTGCGGGCGGCTCTGCCGGCACTTCTGCGGAGAGCGCCGCGGGCGCGGAGACAGTGGCCGAAGCGGAAGAGGCTCCCGCTGACACGGAGACGGGCGCGGAAGACCCGGCGGCTGCGGATTCCGGGCAGGAAAGTAAATCGGAGCATAAGGAACTTGTCAAGTATGAGAACG
>DLYC01000086.1 GCA_003447895.1 Lachnospiraceae bacterium
TGCTTGTGCCCGCTGCGCGGGCATGTCGGCAAGAGTGATGAGGCCGGTCAATGTCAGGTTTAAGAGGGTCAGCAGTCTGGCCCATGTACCCACACGGGGAAGCGAAAAGGCGGCCGGCTATGACCTGTACGCTGCCATCGGCGCGCCGGTATCGATCGGGCCTCGTGAGACGGTCCCCATCGACACAGGGCTTCAGTTTGAGATCCCTGACGGATATTTCGCCGCCATCTACGCAAGGAGCGGCATTGCTTCCAAGGAGGGGCTTCGCCCGGCAAACTGCACAGGCGTCTGCGACTCCGATTACAGGGGAAACTATATTGTGGCACTCCACAATGACAGCGAGACTGTCCGCACGGTGGAACCGGGAGAGAGGATCGCGCAGATGGTGGTGCTTCCCTATCTGCCCGTTGTGTTTGAAGAGGCGGAGACTCTCACGGATACGGCGCGCGGCGCAGGAGGCTTTGGCAGCACCGGAAAGACCTGAAAGGCCGGTCACTGCTTTTTGTTACAAACTATATTAATACCGGAGGATTAATTCGACATGAAAATCAGAACCAGATATGCCCCGAGTCCCACGGGACGCATGCACGTAGGGAATCTCAGAACGGCACTGTATGCCTATCTCATCGCCAAGCATGAGGACGGCGATTTCATCCTCAGAATCGAGGACACGGACCAGGGCCGTTATGTGGAAGGCGCGGTCGATATCATAAAGCGCACCATGGCCGACACCGGCCTCATCGAAGATGAGGGCCCCGACAAGGACAAGGGATACGGCCCCTACGTACAGAGTGAGCGCATGCGCGCCGGCATTTACGGAAAGTACGCACAGGAGCTCATCGACAAGGGGGAGGCCTACCGCTGCTTCTGCACGCCCGAGAGGCTTTCCACACTGACACAGGTCGTGGACGGCAAGGAGATCAGTGTCTACGACAAACACTGCCTGCATCTTAGCCGGGAGGAAATCGAAAAGAATCTCGCGGAAGGAAAGCCCTATGTCATCCGCCAGAACAACCCTGTCGAGGGAACTACGACCTTCCACGATGAGCTTTACGGGGATGTAACCGTGGACAATACGGAGCTGGACGATATGATCCTGATCAAATCCGACGGGTATCCGACCTACAACTTCGCGAACGTCGTAGACGACCATCTGATGTGCATCACGCACGTTGTCAGGGGAAACGAATACATTTCCTCCTCGCCCAAATACAACCGCCTCTATGAGGCTTTTGGCTGGGAGGTTCCCAAGTATATCCACTGCCCGCTGATCACGGACGAAGATCACCACAAGCTCTCTAAGAGAAGCGGACACTCCTCTTACGAGGATCTGATCGAGCAGGGCTTTCTCCCTCAGGCAGTAGTCAATTTCATTGCGCTTCTGGGCTGGTCGCCGGACAGCGACAAAGAGATCTTCAGCCTGGAGGAGCTGGTTAAGATCTTTGACTATCACAGGATCAACAAGTCACCTTCCGTGTTCGATTATCAGAAGCTGCGCTGGATGAACGGAGAGTACTTAAAGGCCATGGATCCCGATACTTTCTACCAAATGGCTGAGCCCTATCTGAAAAAGGCCCTGACCAAAGACCTGGATCTTAGAAAGATCGCGGAGATGGTCCGCACCAGGATCGAGATCTTCCCCGATATTGCGGAAATGGTCGATTTCTTCGAGGCGCTTCCTGACTACGACACAGCTCTGTTTACGCACAAGAAGATGAAGACCAATGCGGAGTCCTCGCTCAAGGTCCTTAAGGACATGCTCCCTGTTCTCTCCGCCCTGGATGATTTCTCGAACGACTCCCTGTTTGCAGCCGCCAAGGCCTATGTTCAGGAAAACGGATACAAGAACGGATACGTTCTGTGGCCGCTTCGAATTGCCGTTTCCGGAAAGCAGACGACACCGGCGGGTGCCACTGAGATCATGGAGATCCTCGGAAAAGAGGAGACGCTGGAGAGGATCCGCGCCTCGATCCGCAAACTGGAAGGCTGACTTCGGTCCCTGGGTTTTTTATGAATTCAAATCTTGATTCCTCACAGAAGGAAGCAGTGTGCTGCGGCTTTGGCCCGTGCGAAGTGATCGCCGGGCCGGGCAGCGGCAAGACTGCTGTTCTCACCGAGCGCATTCTCTATCTGATCTGCCAAAAAGGCATCGAACCTTCTTCTATCCTGGTACTTACTTTCAGCCGCGCCGCGGCCCTTCAAATGAAAGAACGCTTTTTTCAGAAGTCGCAGGGGCGTTTTCCGGGCGTTCGCTTCGGAACATTCCACTCCGTTTTCTTCCATATTCTCAAGGAGAGCTCCGGAAAAAATTACGCGCTTTTGAGCGCGTCTGTAAAAGAGAAGCTTTTAAACCATCTTATCAGGAACTACTACAGGGATCCCATTGAGCGTCCTACGGTGGAAGAGGCAGAAAAAGCGCTTCGAATCGCATCTCCCGTTTCAGAGGACGGCGTGACCCTCCTCTCGGTGAGAAGAGATTACGAAGCTTTTTTAAAGGAGAACAACATCCTGGACTTTGATGACATGATCTCTCTGTGCAGAAGGGTCCTCTCCGGCAATCCGCGCGCGAGGGAGTACTGGAGAAATCAGTTCCGCGCCATTCTCGTCGATGAATTTCAGGATGTAAACGAAGAGCAGTACGAAGTCTTAAAGCTTTTGACAGACGGAAGAGGCCTGTTTGCCGTAGGCGATGACGATCAGAGCATTTACGGCTTCCGGGGCAGCTCTCCGAAGATCATGAGGCGGTTTATGGAGGACTTTGCGGGCGCGCAGAGAATTGCCCTCGGATTCAACTACCGCTGCAGCGCGAACATCTGCAGAGCTTCTGAGCGGCTGATCGCGCAGAACAGGGAGAGGATCGTCAAAAAAGTGCAGGCGGCAAGGCCTTC
Source organism: Lachnospiraceae bacterium (assembly GCA_003447895.1). Classification (GTDB taxonomy): domain Bacteria; phylum Bacillota; class Clostridia; order Lachnospirales; family Lachnospiraceae; genus CAG-791. Next base: position 2,889 of record DLYC01000086.1, read on the forward strand.
CGGCGACAAGGTCGTCCTCAAAGGGCTCCGGGATGAGAAAGAGCAGTTTCTCTATCTTTTGAAGGAGCTGAAGGGGCTTTCGGAAGAGGAACTCACAAATACCGCCGTGATCACCCGCACCAATCTTCACGCGATCAGGATCCGGGAGTTTCTGTCTGAAAACGCGGTCGGATGCGCGGGCAGGAACGCGGTATCCCGGGAGATCACGGAAACGGTCCTCAGGGACCTCGAACACTACCGGCTTCTTTCGGCCGGAATGATAAGCGGGGCTCTCCCGAGGCAGTCCCTCTACAGAGTCATGAACAGGCCGGAGAGGTATCTTCTCCGTTCGGTCGCGGGCGAAGAGTGGGTGACGCCGTCCGTCCTTCTTACAAATGCCGCCGCGCAGAACGGCTCTTTGGATTCGCTCTCGGAGCTCTTAGAGGATCTGAGAGTCCTTGGCACAATGAGCCCGGAGGGATTTGTCCGCTATCTGTTCTACTCGATGGGCTACGCCGAATGGGCCTGTGAGAGGCTGGGAGACAGGCAGGCCGCGGACGCCTCCCTGAGACAGATCCTGAGGTCCAGCGGCCGCTTTAAGGACCTGAGGACTATGCTGGAGTCCCTTTCGGGATCCGCGGCAGAGGAGCGAAGAAGGACAGAGCGCGGAGTCAAGGTCATGACAATGCACGCCTGCAAAGGACTCGAGTTCGACCGCGTCTACCTGCCTTCCCTCAATGAGGGGATCATTCCCGGGAGAAGATGCAGGACGGAAGCGGACACGGAAGAAGAGCGGAGGCTCCTCTACGTGGCCATGACAAGGGCCCGGGACCATTTGGAGCTCTTATACATGGCAGGCACCAGGGAGAACCCGCGTCCTCCATCCCGCTTCCTGTCTGTTTATGGAGTCAGAAGCTTTGTATCCTCATAAGGAATATGATAGAATAACTATAACTGTGATTTTTTAGTCCTTACAGACTTTAATGATAGGAGGCATACAAAGCGAATGCTGAATATTATGGCAGAACCTGCATACTTATTGAATCCCGGCGTACTTGTGGCGGATGACGGAGTGATCGTCGCTGCAGTTTTCCGGGGGGCCCAGCCCTGCGGCCTTGTTCTTTACCGCATTTCAGACGGAAGCCGGATCCGGATCCCTTTTACGGACGAATACCGCTTCGGGAGCCTGTACTGCGTTAAGATCCGCTCCCTGGATCCCGCGGAGTGGGGGTACCGCTTTTATGCGGGAAATACCACCTTTATCGATCCGGCAGCCCGGAGTATCATCACTGTCAGGGACGGAGAGTCCGATCTCAAGGTCGGCGGCTTCTTCTACAGGTCGGACGAGCTTCTCCCCGCCTATAGCGGGAAGTGCCGGACAAACCGAAATGACGACATTCTGTACAGCTTCCACGTGAGGGGATTCACTATGCTCGACAGTGAGCTCCGTTCTGTTCCCGGGACCTTTTCCGCGGCCGCAGAGAAGATCGGCTATCTCAAAGAGCTCGGGATCACCTGTGTGGAGATCATGCCTGTCTACGAGCAGCAGCCTGTGACAAGGCCCGACAACGGCCCAAGGACCATGGAGGACGCCCTCGCGCTCTATCCGGTGAGTAAGGACGGGCTTCCCGTCAGGGACCTTTCCGCGCCCAAGGGCAATTACTGGGGCTATACCAGAGGATTTTACTATGCCCCGAACTCCGTATTCGGGACGCCCGGGTACGAGGGCGGGGTGCAGAAGGAATTCGCGGATATGGTGTCAAGCTTTCATGACGCCGGGATCAGCGTCATCCTTCAGCTGTATTTTCCCGCGTCTGTGACTTCGCAGGTCCAGTCCGATATTGCCCGCTTCTACGTCACTCACTATGACATTGACGGGTTTCACCTTCTGGGATCCGTGGCGGATATCCGGTCCTTTACCTCGGATCCGCTCTTGTCCGACATCCTGATCTTCCACACGGATTTCCCCTATGAGGAGATCCGCGGAATGGACGCCGAAAATCCGGAGGCCGGGATGATCTCCACCGGAAACCTCTATGACCACAACGGCGTCTACGCAGATCTTCTGAGGCGGTTTGCCAAGAGCGACGACTATGTGATGCGCGAGTTCCTTCT
>DLYC01000252.1 GCA_003447895.1 Lachnospiraceae bacterium
TCGACGGCATCTGCAGCAAGATGGAAAAGGACAAGTACCTGATCGTCATGCGAAAGAAGGCCCTTCATCAGCTGGAGGAGGACCACTTCGACCTCCTTGAGGATGCCAAAAGAGTGAAGATCGGAAATGAGATGGCCATCACCCTCAGCATCGGTGTCGGCCTGGACGGTCTCTCCTATGCCCAGAACTATGAGTTTGCCAGAAACGCGGTGGACCTCGCGCTCGGGCGCGGCGGCGACCAGGCGGTTGTCAAGAACGCGGACAACGTCACCTACTACGGCGGAAAGAGCCGCCAGGTGGAGAAGAGCACCCGCGTAAAGGCAAGAGTCAAGGCGCAGGCCCTCAAGGAGATCCTCAATGTCCGGGATACCGTCTTTATCATGGGCCATAAGCTGGGAGATCCGGACAGCTTCGGCGCTGCCCTGGGTATTTACAGGATCGCGAAGACGCTGAACCGAAAGGCGCACATTGTGATCAATGAGAGGACGATCTCTCTGAGGCAGGTCCTCTCACTCTTTGATAAGAACGAGAATTACCCGAAGGACATGATCATCGACAGCGCTCACGCGATCGAGGCTGTCACAGACAATTCAGTCCTCGTGGTCGTGGACACGAATAAGCCGAGCCTAACGGAGTGCCCGGAACTTCTCAAGATGTGTAAATCCATCGTCGTCCTGGACCATCACAGACAGGGCAAGGAAGTGATCGAGAACGCAACGCTCTCCTATGTGGAGCCCTATGCCTCCTCGGCGTGCGAGATGGTCTCGGAGATCGTGCAGTACACGGGAGAGAACATCAAGGTAAGGCCCGAGGAAGCGGACGCCATTTACGGCGGAATCGTAGTGGACACCAACAACTTTACGAACAGGACAGGCGTCCGTACCTTCGAGGCGGCGGCTTTCCTTCGAAGATGCGGCGCGGACGTCACGCGGGTCAGAAAGCTCTTTCGGGAGGATGTCACATCCTACAGGGCCAAGGCAGACGCGGTCTCCCATGCCCAGATCTTCATGGATGTGTACGCGATCTCCGAGTGCGACGGAGAGGGACTTCAGAGCCCCACGGTCGTGGGAGCGCAGGCGGCAAACGACCTTCTGGATATCAAGGGCGTCAGGGCAAGCTTCGTCCTGACACGCTACCAGGGCAAAATATTCATCAGCGCGCGTTCCATCGACGAGGTCAACGTCCAGCTCATCATGGAGAAAATGGGAGGCGGCGGACACCTCAATATCGCGGGCTGCCAGCTCGTGGACGTATCCGTCGAGGAAGCGATACAGACACTGAAAACGACGATCAGTTCAATGACAGAAACCGGCGATCTGGGGTGACCCGCAGCCGGATCAATGAAGCGCGGGAGCGCTCAGTAAAACGGAAGGAGCAGTACAATGCAGGTTATTTTATTACAGGATGTCAAATCACTTGGTAAAAAGGGCGAGACAGTCAAGGTGAGCGACGGCTACGCGCGCAACTATGTGATCCCCAAAAAGCTCGGCGTAGAGGCCAATGAGAAGAATAAGAACGAGCTCAAGCTCCAGAAGGCGCACGAGGAAAAGGTGGCGGCGCAGAAGCTTGCGGACGCGAAGGCAGCTGCGGAGAAGCTCGCCGCGCTGAAGATCGTTGTCAAGATGAAAGCCGGCGAGAATGGTAAAGTATTCGGCTCCATCTCCGCCAAGGAGATCGCGGCGGCGGCCAAAGAACAGCACGGTCTGGACCTCGACAAGAAGAAGATCCAGGTCGCAGAGCCCATTAAGTCCTTCGGAAATTTCGAAGTTCCGATCAAGCTCCACACACAGGTGACAGGCAAACTGAATGTCGTAGTACAGGAAGCGTAAGGAACGCAGATGGCAGAGGAAGAAGTTCGCGGGCGGGTAATGCCCCACAGTTTAGAAGCGGAGCAATCGGTCATCGGCGCGATGCTGATGGACGAGGAAGCGATTGAGGCGGCCTCAGAGATCCTCACGGAGGAGGATTTCTATGCCCGCCAGTACGGCGTGCTCTTTACGGCGATCACTGAGATGCACCGGAAAGGCATGGCAGTGGATCCTGTGACGCTCCAGGCGCGGCTCAAAGAGAAAAATCTGCCGCCGGAAGTGTACAGCACAGGCCTGATCATGGATCTTATCGCGCAGGTGCCCACCTCCGCCAATATCAAGTCTTACGCTGAGCTGGTGGCTGAGAAGTCGCTTCTCAGGAAGATGATCCGTGCCAACGAGGAGATCGCGGGAGCCTGCTACAACCAGAAGGAAGACATCGCGGACATCATGAACCAGGCGGAGAAGAAGATCTTCGAGATCTCCCAGAAGCGCCAGACAGGCGATTTCGTTCCGATCCGGCAGATCGTCCTCAATGCGATGGACAAGATCGAGTACGCAAGCCATATCAAGGGAAACGTCACCGGGATCTCCACGGGCTTCACGGACCTGGACAGCCGCACGGCGGGATTTCAGCCGTCGGACTTCATCCTGATCGCGGCAAGGCCCTCTATGGGAAAGACGGCGCTGGCCCTCAATATCGCGCAGTACGCGGTCCTCAAAGAGAACCGGTGCGTCGCTATTTTCTCCCTGGAAATGTCCAAGGAGCAGCTGACAAACCGTCTGTTTGCCATGGAGTCCCACGTGGACTCCCAGAAGATCCGGACGGGCGATATGAGCGAGCAGGAGTGGGCGGACCTGATCGAGAGCGCGGGCCTCATCGGAGAGAGCAAACTGATCATCGACGATACGCCGGCCATCTCGGTGCAGGAGATGCGCTCCAAATGCCGCAAATACAAGATGGAATTCGGCCTTGAGATGATCATGATCGACTACCTGCAGCTGATGAGCGGAATCGGAAGAGGCAATGAGTCCAGGCAGCAGGAGATCTCGGATATCTCGCGCTCCCTGAAGGCGCTTGCCAGGGAACTGAATGTGCCGGTCGTCTCCCTTTCGCAGCTCTCCCGAGCTGTGGAATCCCGCGCGGATCACCGGCCCATGCTGTCGGACCTGCGTGAGTCCGGCGCGATCGAGCAGGACGCGGACGTGGTCATGTTCATCTACAGAGATGACTATTACAACCAGGACTCGGTCAAAAAGGGAGTTGCCGAAGTAATCATAGCCAAACAGAGAAACGGCCCGATCGGCACAGTGGAACTGAGCTGGAACGCGTCGCTTACAAAATTTGCCAATCTGGAGCGCTGATAAGGCATCTGATTTTTGCATGAGAAGGAGAGCACACAGATGGAACACTATTTTAACCCGGAGGTGGAATGTGCCTCGCGGGAACAGATCACAGCCTGGCAGAATGAAAGGCTTGTCAGACAGGTAGAGAGAGTTTACAACAATGTTCCCTATTACAGGAAGAAGATGGAGGAGAAGGGAGTCCGTCCCGAGGACATTCACGGAATAGAAGACCTGCACCTTCTTCCGACACTCACCAAGGATGACCTCAGGGACCAGTATCCCTACGGACTGATGGCGGCGCCTCTGTCCGACTGCGTGAGGATCCACTCCACGAGCGGAACGACCGGAAGAAGAGTGGTTGCCTTCTACACGCAGCACGATGTGGACCTGTGGGAGGAGTGCTGCGCAAGGGCTCTTGCGGCGGCAGGGGCGACGAAAGAGGACGTCGTGCAGGTGTGCTATGGCTATGGCCTGTTTACCGGAGGCGCGGGCCTTCACGGCGGCTCTCACAAACTGGGAAGCCTGACGCTCCCCATGTCCTCGGGAAATACAGACAGGCAGCTCCAGTTTATGACGGACCTGGGGACGACGGTTCTCTGCTGTACGCCCTCCTACGCGGCCTATCTTGCGGAATCGGTCAACGAGCGCGGGCTCAGAAACCGGATTAAGCTCAAAGCCGGCATCTTCGGCGCGGAGGCGTGGACGGAAGAGATGCGGAGGGACATCGAGAACGGACTCGGCATCAAGGCCTATGATATCTACGGACTCACGGAGATCTCCGGCCCCGGCGTGGCCTTCGAGTGCAGCGCGCAGCACGGAATGCACGTCAATGAGGACCACTTCATCGTAGAGACGATCAATCCCGAGACCGGTGAGCCGGTCCCTCACGGAGAGAAGGGCGAGCTCGTGTTCACGAGCCTCACGAAGGAGGCGTTTCCGCTGATCCGCTACCGCACAAAGGACATCGGGATCCTCTATGACGAGCCCTGCTCCTGCGGAAGGACCCATGTCAGGATGTCCAAGCCGATGGGCAGAAGCGACGACATGCTGATCGTCAAGGGAGTCAATGTATTCCCTTCCCAGATCGAGACCGTCCTTATGAACTGCGGTTATCCGGCCAACTATCAGATCATCGTCACGAGAGCGAACAACAGCGACCGCATCGAGGTTCAGGTCGAGATGACCCCCGAGATGTTCTCCGACTCCCTGTCCGAAGTGGCGGGCAGAGAGAAGCAGCTCGTATCCGCGCTCAAGGCGATGCTCGGCATCTACTGTGTCGTAAAGCTTGTGGCGCCTAAGTCGATCACAAGAAGTGAAGGAAAGGCGAAGAGAGTCATAGATCAGAGGAACCTTTACAAGGGGTAAAGGAGAAAGGAAGGGCGTATGACAGTCAAACAGATTTCCGTATTTTTGGAAAACAGACCCGGAGCGCTGGCAGAATTTGCCAAGATCCTGGAAAAGAGAAATGTAGATCTGAGAGCACTTTCGCTCGCGGAGAGCGAGGATTTCGGGATCGTGCGGGTCATCGTGGACAACCCGTTTGACGCGATCCAGATCCTCAAGGATGAGGGATACGTCTGCTCTATCACCAAAGTCATCGCTGTAGAGATCGAGGACAAGCCCGGCGCGCTGGTCAGGATGCTCAATATTCTTGGGGACAACCAGGTCAATCTGGAGTACTCCTACGCGTTCCTTGCCAAAAAAGCGAACAGTGCCTTTATGGTATTCCGCGTCGCGGATAATGACAGAGCGATCCGTGTCCTGACAGAGAACGGGATCCGCCCGATCTGCCATGAGGACATGGAAGAACTGTTCAAATAAGGAAAGCATTGCAGCGATTCAACATTCCGCGCCCCAAAGGCCGAACAACATATCGAATCATTATAAAAAAAGCCCGGAGCATCAGCTCCGGGCTTTTTCTATTGTTCTTATTGGTCTCAAGCCTCAGCGATAGCGCCGACAGGGCACTGAGCCTCGCAAGCACCACAATCGATGCAAGCGTCTGCGTCGATCTCGTACTGGGTATCGCCCTGAGCGATTGCCTCTACGGGACATTGTGCAGCGCAGGAACCGCAGCTGATACAAGCATCACTAATAACACGTGCCATGATAGTGTCTCCTTTCTTATTATGAGTTAGCTAAGCCTAAATGGCCTAATTTGCATTCAAGGCACAGATACTCTCGCATCTGTGCCTTGAAACAATCCTATATTATCGTTTTTTCAGGTAATCGTCAAGCGATTCACAAAAGTAAACCTCTTTGGATCACTCTTTTTTCAACAGGATTACTCGTTATACAGTGCACCCAGTTTCTCGAGGTATGCATAGTGAGCCTTTGCATTGGCCTCGTTCTCTGCGTACATAGCGTCTGCCTTTGCAGGGTTGGAGCGCTTGAGGGATGTATAACGAACCTCGCCGCCGAGGAAGTCCATGTAAGGATCTGTAGCGGGCTTGGAATCCAGGGAGAACTTCTTAGCGCCGCCGGCAGGGTTGAATCTGAACAGATTCCAGTAGCCGGTTGTCACTGCGAGTTTCTCTTCATCCTGAACCTTTGCCATACCCTTACGGATACCGTGGTTGATGCAAGGAGCGTATGCGATGATCAGGGAAGGTCCGGGATATGCCTCAGCCTCGGAGATCGCCTTGATGCACTGATTTCTGTCAGCGCCCATGGAGATCTGTGCGACATAGACATAGCCGTAGCTCATAGCCATCGCTGCGAGATCCTTCTGCTTGGTCTCTTTACCGCCTGCTGCGAACTGAGCAACTGCACCGACAGGAGTAGCCTTGGAAGCCTGTCCGCCTGTGTTGGAGTAAACTTCAGTGTTGAAGCAGAATACGTTGATGTCCTTACCGGAAGCAAGGATGTGGTCAACACCGCCGTAGCCGATATCGTAAGCCCATCCGTCACCACCGAATACCCACTGGGACTTCTTAGCCAGGAACTGCTTCTGCTCAAGGATTTCCTTAGCTGCATCGGAGCCGTCTGCTGCAAGAGCTGCTACCAGAGCATCTGTTGCTGCGCCGTTCTCTGCACCGATCGCGAAGGTGTCGATCCACTTCTGAGCCGCTGCCTTGACGTCGTCGCCTGCTGTCTCAGCAAGAGCCTCGACCTTGGTCTTGAGGTTTGCTCTCAGGGACTGGTTTGCAAGAAGCATACCATAACCGAACTCTGCCGCATCCTCAAACAGGGAGTTGGACCATGCCGGGCCGTGACCCTTGTGGTTTACTGTGTAAGGAGTGGAAGGTGAGGAGTTACCCCAGATGGAGGAGCATCCTGTTGCGTTTGCGATGTACATGCGATCACCGAACAGCTGAGTTACAAGCTTCGCATAAGGAGTCTCGCCGCAGCCTGCGCATGCGCCGGAGAACTCAAGCAGAGGCTGCTTGAACTGTGAGCCCTTAACAGTGGTCTCTTTGAACTTGTCGATTACATCCTGCTTGGGCTCGAATGTAACGGCTACGTTGAAAGCTGCCTGCTCGTTAGGCTGCTTCATACCTTCCTCGAGTCTCATCATGCTCAGAGCCTTGTTGCCCTTCTTGCCGGGGCAGACGTTTGCGCAGCTGCCGCAGCCTGTGCAGTCGAGGGAGGATACAACGATCGCGAACTTGTATCCGGGCATACCCATAAGCGGGATGGTAACTGTGCCTTCAGGGAGCTTCGCGCACTCGTCGTCGGTCAGAGCCATAGGACGGATTGCAGCGTGAGGGCATACATAGGAGCAGAAAGTACACTGGATGCAGTTCTCGGAAGCCCATACGGGAACGTTGACTGCGATACCGCGCTTCTCGAATGCAGCAGCGCCGGAAGGTGTGGAACCATCCTGGTAAGCACCTGCTACGGATACGGGAACGGAGTTACCTTCCTGTGCGTTGACCTTAACCTGAATGTTGTTTACGAAATCAACAACATCCTGTCTTGCGCCGGTAGCGTGAACAATATCATATTCTTCACCTTCTGCCTGGCCCCAGGACTCAGGAACGTCAACCTTGACAACATTCTTGGCACCTGCGTCGATCGCTGCCCAGTTCTTCTCGACAACGTCGCGGCCCTTGCGGCCGTAGGTCTTCTCAGCAGCAGCCTTCATGAACTTGATCGCATCCTCCTCGGGGATGATGTTCGCAAGCTTGAAGAATGCGGACTGAAGGATGGTGTTGATACGTGTCGGGCCCATGCCGGTCTCGATACCGATCTTAACGCCATCGATGGTGTAGAAGTTGATCTTGTGGTCATAGATGAA
>DLYC01000291.1:0-729 GCA_003447895.1 Lachnospiraceae bacterium
GTCCACATGGCCCATATGGACATCCACTACAGTCACTCCGTAAACGGCGTGGCATGGCTTCACACGGAGATCTTAAAGAACACGGAGCTCAACAATTTCTACAAGCTCTATCCCGGGAAGTTCAACAACAAGACCAACGGGATCACGTTCCGCAGATGGGTCATCGAGTGCAACCCGGAGCTGACGGAGCTGATCACAGAGAAGATCGGCGACGGCTGGAAGACCGACGCGGAGCAGCTCGAAAAGCTCATGCCCTATACGGAGGATCCGGCTTTCCTGCAGTGCATCCTGAACCGAAAGAGCACAGAGAAGCAGAAGTTTGCCGACTGGCTCTACAAGTACCAGGGCGACAAGGTAAATCCCAAGTCGGTCTATGACGTGCAGATCAAGCGCCTTCATGAGTACAAGAGGCAGCAGCTAAACCTCCTGTGGGCGATCGACAGCTACCTTCATATCAAGGACGGCTACAGACCGCGCAGGCCGGTCACGGTGTTCTTTGGCGCCAAGGCGGCGCCTGCCTATGTCATCGCCAAGGACATCATCCACGCGATCCTCGCTTTCAGTAAGATCGTAAACAATGACCCTGAGGTGAGCCCTTACCTGAAGGTCATCATGCTCCGAAACTACAACGTATCGATGGCGGAGAAGCTGATCCCCGCATCGGACATCTCCGAGCAGATCTCGCTCGCCTCCAAGGAGGCCAGCGGAACCGGCAACATGAAGTTCATG
>DLYC01000291.1:859-4718 GCA_003447895.1 Lachnospiraceae bacterium
ATATTTTCACCTTCGGACAGTCCTCCGAGGAAGTCATCGAGCACTATAAGAAGGCGGACTATGTCTCCAGGGAATGGTACAAGAAGGACAAAAGACTGCAGAAGGCAGTCGATTTCCTGATCAGCGAGGAGATGGAAGAGGCCGGCGACAAGAAGCTCTTAAAGCAGCTCTATGATGAGCTTCTTAAGAAGGACTGGTTTATGACCTTCCCCGATTTTGAGAGCTACTGCAAGGCCAAGGACGACGCACTCGCCGCCTACGAGGACAGAAAGAGCTGGGCGAAGAAGATGGCGGTCAATATCGCAAAGGCGGGATATTTCTCGTCTGACCGCACGATCGACCAGTATAATAAGGATATCTGGCACCTGGAGAAGGATTGCTGACAGTATTTGCGATAAAGTAAAAAACAGAAGAAACAAGCAAGGGAGACTACAGTCATGAGGAAGATCAGAAGCAGTAAAGTAGCTTACTTTATACTCTATTCCGTCCTCTTTCTGGCAGGCTCCCTTTTTATTTACCGTTTTTACCACGCGGACGGAAGAAATATGCTGTGGCTGAACGACGGCGCCTACCAGCATTTCCCGGCCTTTGCCTATCTCTGTGAGATCACGGAGTCGGTCTTGGGCGGGCAGCGCGATCTGAGCGGGATCCTGCCGTTCAACTATTCGATCCTGCAGGGCGTCGATCTTTTTACGGCGCTCAACAGCTATGACTTCGCGGACCCGGTCAGCTGGCTGTGCGCGTCGCTTCTCTTTTTGTCGAGAGCGCACCGATATGCCGCCATGGTCTTCGCCAAGCTGTGGCTTTCCGGCGCGGCGTTTTCCGTCTACTGCTTCGTCACGGCGAAGAGAAGCCATGAGGCCGTGCTCTGCGGCGCCCTGGCGTACACGTTTTCGGGAAGCATCCTCTTTATGTTCGCAAGGCACCCCAACTACATCAACTGGGCGTGCTTTCTGCCCCTGATGCTGGCCGGCTATGAGCTCTACAGGACCGGCAGGAAAAAGGCGCTCCTTCTGTTTGCCGTGTTCATGAACCTGCTGGTGAGCTTCTACACCTTTTATATCGACGCGATCCTCCTGGTGCTCTATGTTTTGGCAAGGAGCATCGCTGCCTGGTCAAAAGATCGAACAGCGGCAGTGCTTAAAGCGGAACTCGCACTGGATCTTGGGGCGGCAGGTGTGTGCGCCTGCGGCGCGCTTCTGGGGGCTTTCTCCCTCTTTCCCACGATCTACGCCTATCTGCAGAATCCGCGGGTCGGCGGCCTGAGCGGCTACAGCGCTTCGGCGCTTTCTTATGAGCCGCAGTTTTACAGGGACCTGTTCGCGACCTTCTTCGTCCCGTTCTCATGGCCGGGTTACACGACGGTCGTCTGCCTTTTGAGCGTGTGCCTTCCGGCGATCCTCTTCTTCTATACGAAGAGGGGGGACGATGCCTCCGGCCGGGGCCGGGCGCTCAGGATCTATGGCCTCTGTATGCTGATCATGATGGGGATCCCGATGGCCGGGCGGATCATGAACGGGATGGGCTACGCCTCCAACCGGTGGAACTTCGCGGTGGCCTTTGTCGCGGCGCTCATGCTGACGGAGTCGTTCGAGGGGCTCTGTGAGGGGACGATCCTGAGGAGGCTCTTTGTTGTCGCGGCGGGCCTTCTCTACGTGTGGGCGGCCTGGTCTATGAAGGATGCCTTTGACGGGGACTTCAAAGATGCCGCCATGATCCTGCTCCTTGTCACGCTGGGCGTGTATCTTCTGAGCGGCCTGAGCGGCCCTTTCATGAGGCGCCTCACCCGCGCGGCGCTGGTGATCCTGACGGTGGTCTGTGTTTTCTTTCAGTGTTATTACTTCTATTCGCCGGAAGCAGGAAATTACGCGGCGGACTTTGAGAAGGCGGAGGATTTTGACAGCTATTACAGAGATTCCTCCATGCTCGCGTCGGGGCTTTCCACAGAGGAGAACTTCTTTCGGGTGGAGAGCAGGGAGTACACCGTCAATGTGGACGGGATCAATCATGTGAACGGGACGGCCGCCTGGTGGAGCCTTCTTCCGGGATCGATGCTCGAGTACCTGACAAGCTTCGAGGCCAACACGATCGTGCAGAACTGCTTCTTCTCCGGGCTGGATACGAGAGCCGCGCTGATGGAACTGGCGGCGGTCCGGTATTACACGACGCCGGTTTCCCGGAAAGTGGCGGTCCCGTACGGGTATCAGTATGTTCCGGAGATGTCCGACGAGGAATATGCGCTCTATGAGAACCCGTATGCGCTGCCGATCGGCTATACCTTCCGAAGCTATATCAGCCGGGGGGAGTTTGAGGCGCTCAGCCCCATCGAGAGGCAGGAGGCGATCCTGCAGGGCGCGGTGCTCGAAGAGGATTCGTGCGAAGCCTTGGCCGGCCGCTTTGAGGAGACGGTTCCGGAGTGCGGGGCCTATCAGCTCGAATTTGAGGTCGGGACACCGGAAGACGCCGTGATCACGGAGCATACCATGGAAGCCGACTGCGCCGGGGCATCGGTCCCCTTGAAGGCGGACATTCCGGACAACGCGGAGATCTACCTCCAGATCGAAGGGGCGGAAATCGTGTATCCCGACGGCGGAAACATCAATGTCGTCCGCAGAAACAATAAAGCGGGCTACCGCATCGGCAAAGACGGAAAACTGACCAACCTCTCCAACAACTGGCCCGTCATGCGGGATGGCATCACCTATAATCTCGGGAGCGGTGCACCGGGCAGAAACAGTATCAAGCTGATCTTCTCCAAGCAGAGCAGCTTTACTTATGACTCCATAAAGCTCTGGGCGGTGCCCATGGATTCTTATGAGCAGCGCGTCCGCGCGCTCGCGGAGGACGAATTCCGGGACGTGCGCGTCAGCGGCAGGGGAATCTCCGGTTCGATCGAGGCGCCGCAGGACAGGATCATGCAGTTCGCGGTCCCTTACAGCGCGGGATGGTCGGCTTTCCTTGACGGGGAGAGAGTGGAGACAATGCGGTCGGATCTCCTCTATACGGCCATTGTCCTTCCGGCCGGCCGCCACGAAGTGGAACTTCGCTACCGGACGCCCTACATGAGAGAGGGCCTCCTCGTATCGCTCATCACACTGGCCGCGCTTGTTTATGGTGCCTGGCACCATAAAAAAAGTATAAAGTGAGTTTATAAAAATTTAATGGTGCCTGGCACCATAAAAATTGTATAAAGTGAGGGAATAGATCCTTGATAGCAACAGCAGTACCTTTTATCGTTTCCGTTCTGATTACCGCATCTCTTTGCGTCATCACCAAAAGGCCCTTTGGGAAAAATATCGTGACCGGGCTGTACAGCATATCCGTAATCCTGTATCTGAGCCAGTACCTGCTGGGCTCCTTTACGCCCGGCCTCTATCTCCTGTATCTGGCAGCCGCGGCCTCCGTCCCGCTTATTCTTGCCGCGAACGGCGGAATCTCCGCCAACAGAAAGTATCTCCTGACAGGCGGCCTGTGGGCCTACATAGGCTGCCTTGCGGTCATAGCCGTCATGGACGCGGGACGCCTCTTCATCAGCTGGGACGAGTTCATGCACTGGGGCAAGATGGTCAAGGAGATGATCCGGCTGGACCGCTTCTACTGCGTGACCGAATCGACGCTCTACAGGCACAAGGATTATCCCCCGTTTATCGCGCTCCTTGAATACGCCTGGTGCAGGATCGGGGGAAAATATTCCGAGCCCCACGTCGCCCAGGCCCTCCACCTTCTCAATGTCTCCCTGATCGTGCCCTACCTGTTTGAGCAGTTCCCGGTCAGAGCCGGCAGGAGCAGCAAAAACAGCAAAGCCGGTGAGAGCAGCAAGAGCAGCAAAGGCTCAGCAGTGCTCACGGCAGCGGAATAC
>DLYC01000177.1:0-663 GCA_003447895.1 Lachnospiraceae bacterium
CTGGCAAAAGATCGCAAGACGGCAGAAGATGACATGAACCCCGAGGATGTGAGAGAAAACTACGAGGGCTTCACAAAGGGAGAAGCCTACGCAGTGCAGCAGGCCAAAGGCAAGCATTATGCGCGCGCTATGCGCACATCCGAAAATGGGAGGAGGTGACGCATAGATGGGCAGTAATATCACAATTTATATAATCGGGATCATTGTATGCGTCATGTGCTCCGCATTTTTCTCCGCCTCGGAGATGTCCTACTCCGCCTGCAACAAGACGCGCCTGGAGCACGAGAGCCAGAACGGAAACAAGAGAGCGGGACTGGCCTTTTGGATTGCGCAGAAATTCGATGACGCCCTCTCGACCATCCTGGTCGGAAACAACCTGGTCAACATCGCGGCCTCCTCGCTAGGCTCAATCACCGTCATGATGGTTCTCAGCGAGCAGTATACCTGGGTCTCGACGGCGATCATCACAGTGACGGTCATCATCTTCGGAGAGACCATCCCCAAGATCACGGCCAAGAAAAACGCGACCCGATTTGCGCTTTCATTTGCCTATCCGATCCGGTTTCTGATGATCCTCCTAAAGCCGGTCACATTCGTTGTGGTCGGACTCGTAAACCTGATCACCAACATGCTCCCGGATATCAAGGCGGACGACAACGACGC
>DLYC01000177.1:787-984 GCA_003447895.1 Lachnospiraceae bacterium
GCATCGGAGCTTGTCAGCGCAGCCATCGATTTCGCGGACATCTCAGCCTCGGAAGTCATGACGGCGCGCGTCGATATCGTCGCGATCGACATCGACGACCCCTGGGAGGAGATCCTTAGGACGATCGACACGTCGCCTTATTCGAGGATCCCCGTCTATGAGGACAGCGTGGACCACGTGATCGGAATCCTGTCCCT
>DLYC01000177.1:1045-4300 GCA_003447895.1 Lachnospiraceae bacterium
ATGATCGACAAGGACAAAGTAGAGATCCGGTCCCTTCTTCTTCCCACCTGCTACGTCTACAAGACCATGAAGCTTCCGGCGGTCCTGTCCTCCCTCAGAAACGCGCAGCAGCACATCGCGGTGGTCACGGATGAGTACGGCGGCACGCTCGGCGTGGTTTCCATGGAAGATGTCCTGGAAGAGCTGGTCGGAGACCTCTGGGACGAGACCGACACCGTCGAGAAGGACATCGTCAATCACGGCGACGGAAAGTTCGAACTGGACGGCGATACGCCGATCTCCGAATTCATAGAACTGATGGGCATAAAGGAGGAAAACTTCGACTTTGACTCCGAGACAGTCGGCGGCTGGTGCATCGAATATAACAACGGCTTCCCGACGGTCAACAGCAAATTCAAGTATGAGAACATAGAGGTGACGATCACAGAAGTCTCCAAGAGACGAGTCAGACGGGTTATGGTTCAGGTGAACTGACGAAATGAGGTTTCAGAATCTACAAGAGATGGCTTGACATAATACAGGGCTGCCGCATTAGCGGCAGCCCTGTTGTCTTGTCATATGATGACGCCTCCCCCGACCACAAGATCTCCGTCGTAGAGGACGACGGACTGCCCGGGCGTGATGGCGCGCTGCGGCTCATCAAAGACGACCTTGAGAAGGTCCTCTTCGGGCTGCGTGACGGTGCAGGGCTGCTCCTTGTGGCGATAGCGGATCTTGGCACTGCAGCGAAGAGATCCGTCAATGCGGTCCACGGTGATCAGGTTGATCCTCCGGGCAAAGAGAGTCCGCCGCATCAGGTCTTCATTGGTCCCCAGCGTGACGGTATTGGCCTCCGGGTCGATCTTTGTGACATAGCAGCGGTGCGCCGCCGGGATTCCGAGCCCCCGGCGCTGTCCGAGCGTGTAGTGGATGATCCCCTTGTGGCGCCCCAGGACATTGCCCTCCGCATCGACAAAATCGCCGGCCGGGCACTTCGCGCCGCTGAACCGCTCAATAAACCCCGCGTAGTCGCCGTCCGGGACAAAACAGATATCCTGGCTGTCGTGCTTCCTGGCATTTTGGAATCCGCTCTCTTCGGCGATCTCCCTGGTGGTGGCCTTGTCCCTGTCGCCGAGCGGAAACTGCACATGAGCGAGCTGCTCCTGTGTCAAAACATAGAGCACATAACTCTGGTCCTTGGCCGGGTCGAGCGCCTTCAAAAGAAGGTGGCGGCCTGTCCGGGGATCATATTTTGTCCGCGCATAGTGCCCGGTCACCAGATAATCGCAGCCCAGCTCCTTCATCTTCCCGAAAAGATAGAAGAATTTGAGGCGGCGGTTGCACTCAATGCAGGGATTGGGCGTTCGCCCGTGCAGGTACTCATCGATAAAGGGCTCGATCACTTCCTGCCGGAAGAGGTTTTCATAGTGGACGATATGGTAGGGAATGCCGATCTTCTCGGAGACGCTGCGCGCGTCCTGCGTGTTCTCGAGAGAGCAGCAGGTGTCCCAAAGATCCATTCCGACCACATCATTTTCATAAAGACGCATTGTGCAGCCGATGCACTCATATCCGCGCGACGACATGATCTGCGCCGCTACGCTGCTGTCGACGCCGCCGCTCATGGCGATTAAAGCTTTCATAGATTCGTTTTCCTTTTCTTTTTGAGAATCTCGATGCCGATCTTTTTGCAAAGGTGATTATAGGGCTTTACTACAGGACCGTAGGCCTTCGGAGCCGCCTGGAAGTCAGAAATCCAAACGGACTTCGCTTCTCGTGAAGAAGCCTTGCGGAAACAGAGGCATTTCCGGTCCCCGCAACGGGCGTCACGCTGAAGACAACCTCTTCATTGATGACATCAAGAAGTTCCGCGGCGCTCTGCTGCCGGTCATCGGGGGAAAGCGACAGACCCTTCATCAGCATATCCGTGACAAAACCCGGCAGATCGCTGACATGGACATTCGGCGGAACAAGAAATTCTCCCGAAAGGCGCTCAAGACCCTGCCTGGGCGGCTCTCCGCAGACCGCGTCGTAGATCGTGGCGCACAGACAATAAAGATCCGTGGCGGGAGTGAGCGTATGGCCGCTGATCTGCTGCTCGGGGGCGGCATACCGGACATTGACGGCCTGCCGGACCACATGATCCTCCATACTGCCGGCCAGATCCGCCGCATTCCCCCAGTCGATCAGACAGACGCCTCCGTCTCTGCACAAAAAACTGTTGATGGGACTGATGTCGCAGTGGATATAGCCGTGCTCATGCGTGGCTTTCAGGATTTCCAGAGTACCCTTCATGATGTAGAGCGCCAGCGTAAAGGGCATCCGCCCGCCAAAACGCGCCATATATTCCCGGCAGGTCATGCCCTCGAGATACTCCTTGACCAGATAGAAGGTGTCATTTTCGCGGAAAGTCTCAATAAAACCGGGAACCCCCCTTACATCCGTCAAAAGATTGAGCATCTCTGCTTCCCGCCTGACCTGCATCAATCCGCGGGACAGCTTCTCTTCGCCGGAAATGGCATCCATACTGCTCACCGGCTGCGGCTCGGACCGGCTCGCGATCTCATAAGCGTTGTTTCGAAGAACGGTGGCAAGCCCGTCCATATGCTCGGCAGTAAACTCCTTGATGGAGACTTCCCTCCCGGTTGTCTCATCGACGGCAAGATAAATGGTGCTGAAACCGCCGGTTCCGAGTACTGTCCTCAGGCGGTAACGGCCGTTCAGAAGCTGTGTATTCTGATTCATGTCGGCTCCTTTTTGCTGGGTGGTTGGACTTATGTATATTATAGCATTGTTTGGGGAGGAAGATTGGGTCCCTTTGTCCCGGGCGGCGTGTTCAATAGAAAATTTCTGATTTCCGGGTTTCGTCGGAACGGGAGAAGTGATTCCGGTTCCGGCGAAAATTTTGTTTGGTGGTAATCCTGGTGGCGATTTTGGAGGTGGTCTCGGAGGCGATTTTGGAGGCGATTTCGGTGGTGTGCCACTGAAACTCATGAAAATTGGCGTTTCGTCGGAATCCGAGAGAGCTACGACGAAAATGCGTTTGACGGCGATCTTGGAGGTCTGCCACTGAAGCTCATGAATAACGGCATTTCGTCGGAGCGAAAGAAGTGACTTCTCCACCAGGAAACTTAATATGAGAAATTTCGGTGGAAAGAAATTAAGTGTTGGTTCCGACGAAAAGTCTTCAAAAGAATTTCCTGGTGGAAGCCAGTCGCTATAAACTCCGATGAAAATCCATAAGAAGCTTTCTTCGGTGGAACGTTTGCCAAAAAA
>DLYC01000180.1 GCA_003447895.1 Lachnospiraceae bacterium
CGCTCCGGGTTCAGGAAGCGCTCAAAGAGAAGGCTGTACTTGATCGGGTCAATATCGGTGATGTGAAGGCAGTAGGCCACAATGCTCCCCGCGGCGCTCCCCCTGCCGGGCCCGACCATGATGTCGTGTTCCCTGGAGAAATTGATGTAGTCCCACACGATCAGGAAGTAGTCCACATAGCCCATCTGGCGGATCGTGCCAAGCTCATAGTCCATTCTCTCCCGGAGCGTCCCGTCGTCCTCCGGATACCGCTCCTTCATACCGTCGTCGCAGAGTTTGTTGAGATAGGTCCAGGAATCATACCCCTCCGGCACATCGAAGTGCGGGAGTTTGGTCACGCCGAATTCGATCTCGACGTTGCAGCGCTCCGCGATCCGGTGGGTGTTGTCCAGCGCCTCCTGGGCATACGGAAACAGGGCGCGCATCTCCTCTTCGCTTTTTACGAAGAACTGCCCGCCCGGGTACCGCATCCGGTTCTCATCCGAGAGCTTCTTGCCGGTCTGAATGCATAGCAGAATATCGTGCGCCTCTACATCGTCGGCATAGGTATAGTGTATGTCGTTGGTGGCGACCAGAGGGATCCCCAGCCGGCTGCTCATGGACATGAGCGCCATGTTGACCTTCTGCTGGTCCTTGTAGCCGTGGTCCTGCAGTTCCAGGAAGAAATTTCCCTCGCCGAAGATATCCAGGTACTTGAGCGCGGCCTTCTCCGCCGCCGGAAGGTCATCCCTCACAATATTACGCGCGATCTCTCCGGCAAGGCATGCGCTGCAGGCAATGATCCCCTCGTGGAACTCCCGAAGGAGCGCCTCGTCCACCCTGGGTTTGTAGTAATAGCCTTCGGTGAACGACCGGCTCACGATCTTCATCAGGTTTCCGTAACCCTTGTTGTTCTCCGCAAGGAGGATCAGATGATAGTAGCGGTCTTCGCCCGCGCCCTGTTCTCTGTCAAAGCGCGACCCCGGAGCGACGTAGACCTCGCAGCCGATGATCGGCTTGATCCCGTTCGCCCTGGCCTCTTTATAAAAATCGATCACGCCGTACATGACGCCGTGATCGGTGATTGCCGCGCTGTCCATGCCCAGTTCCCTGACGCGCTTTACATACTCTTTGATCTTATTGGAGCCGTCCAGCAGCGAGTACTCGGTGTGGACGTGCAAATGTGTAAATGCCATACTGCCTCACTGTTTTTCTTTCAGATACGCGAAGACGGTGACAAGATCCTCCGGAGTTGTGACTTTGATATTTCGGTAGGACGCCTTGACAAGCTTGACCCTGCAGCCCGTGAAAGACTCCACGACCATGGCATCATCCGTGATGATCACACCTTTCCTTCGAAGATCGTCATAGGAGACCACCATCTTTTCGTAGGCCTCCCGGATCATCCCAAATTCAAAGACCTGGGGCGTCTGGACGATCCAGACATCCCTGCGGTTGGGCGTTCTTGCGACAAACCCTTCCGGATCCGCGATCTTGACCGTATCCTTGGAAGGGACGCCGGCGACGCAGGCTTTGTGGATCCTGACCTCATCGTAGAGGCGCCTCAGGGCATCCTCCTCGATGAAGGGACGGGCTGTGTCGTGAATAAACACGTAGTCACACGGCCAGTCGATGACCTGAAGTCCCTTGTGGACGGAAAAGCAGCGCTCGCTTCCGCCCGCGATGATCCGGCGGACCTTCTTTCCCAGCCCGCAGACGTCGATCTTCTCCCGGCAGAGCGCCTCATCTCCCTCCGGTACGGTGATCACAATGTCCGTAATAAAGGCACAATTATCCATTGTCGCCAGTGAATACGTAAAAAGCGGCATGCCTTCCAGGTCCAGATACTGCTTGCGGGTGTTTCCGCCCATCCGAAGTCCCTGTCCGGCAGCCAGAAGAACCGCTGTACAGCGTTCAGTGCTCCGGCTTCCCTGCTGCTCTTTGGATTGGCTATTCAAGTGATCTCTCATCTCTCCCCCAGTCTCAGCCCGGGCTTGGCATTCAGGTCCAGGCCGCTTCGTATGCCTTTGATATACTCGTAGTAAGCGGCACATCCGATCATCGCCGCATTGTCAGTGCACAGGATCGGCGGAGGGCAGTAGAATGCCACCCCTCTCTCGGAACATGCCTTTTCCATTGCCGCTCTGAGTGCGGTATTGGAGGCTACGCCTCCCGCGAGCGCAAATTTCGTCAAATGAAACTCTTCTACAGCCCACATCGCGTGGGACACCAGGACATCCACCACTGCCTGCTGAAACGAAGCTGCCACGTCCGGCACGCTGATCTGTATATTCTTCATTTTACATGTATTGAGATAATTGAGCACGGCGGATTTCATGCCGCTGAAGCTGAAATCATACCGCGATCCGGCGACCTTTCCCCTGGGGAAGTCTATGGCCCGGGGATTTCCCTCCCTGGAGACCTTGTCGATCTTGGGGCCTCCCGGATATCCCAGGCCGATCTCCCTCGCCACTTTGTCAAAGGCTTCGCCCGCCGCGTCGTCCTGCGTCCTTCCCAGGATCTCATATTCCCCGTAGTCCTTTACGAGCACCAGGTGCGTGTGTCCGCCGGAGACCACCAGGCACGCGAAGGGAGGCTCGAGCTCCTTGTCCGCGATATAGTTGGCACTGATGTGTCCCTCGATGTGGTGGACGCCGATCAGCGGGATCCCGGTCGCGAAGCTGAGCGCCTTGGCCTCGGAGACGCCGATCAGAAGAGGACCGACCAGTCCCGGTCCGTATGTCACGGCAATCGCATCCATGTCCTGAAGGCTCTTTCCCGCCTGTGAGAGGCCTTCTCTCACGACCTGGTTGATCCTCTCCGTGTGCTTTCTCGAAGCGATCTCCGGCACGACGCCGCCGTACAGCGTGTGGATGTCGATCTGGGAAGAGATCACATTGGAGAGCACTTCCCTTCCGTTTACCACAACCGAGGCAGCCGTCTCATCGCAGCTGGATTCAATTGCCAAAATATTGATATCCTTCTCTATACTCATAAGCCGTTACTTCTATTCCTACTCGTTGTCAAATCTCAGTTCTGTGCTCTTCCCGTCCTTTCCGGGCGCCGCCGCGGGAAAGATCTTCCATACAGCGGGCATAAATTCTTCGGGATGGATCAGGGAAGGGCTGTAATGCGTAAGCCACATCTCAGAGGGCTTTGCCTTCGCGGCGATCCCGGCGGCCTCAGAGAACGTCATGTGCTTGTGTTCCTTGGCCTTCTGCAGCTTGTCCGCTTCTCCGTACATCCCTTCGCAGATGAAGAGGTCCGCGCCTTCCGCCGCCTTGAGAGCTCCCTCACAGGGACGCGTATCCGTGCAGTACCCCACTTTCAGGCCCTTTCTGGAAGGGCCAAGGACCATGTCCGGCGTGAGGATCCCGTCCTCAGTCTCGATCGTTTCCCCTTTCTGGAGCCTGTTCCAGTATGGTTTGGGAATTCCCAGGGCAGTCGCCTTTTCCACATCAAATTTCCCGATGCGGTCCAGCGTCATCCAGTAGCAGTAGCAGGTCACATTGTGATTTACGCGGTGCGCGTGGATCGTGAACTCCTTCTCGCCCGGAAGTGAGAAGGATTCTTCCTGCTCCCGGATCTCCCTGAACTGAATCTCGAAGGGAAGCTCCGGCGCGATCACGCGGAGCGAATTAACGACCTTTTCCACCCCTCTGGGCCCTGCGATCAGAAGGGGCTCCGTTCTCTCCGCGTTCCCCATGGTGAGCAGAAGGCCCGGAAGGCCGCTGATGTGGTCCGCGTGAAAATGGGTGAACAGGATCAGGTCGATGGGCTTGGGGCTCCAGCCCTTTCGCCGAAGGGCCATCTGCGTGCCCTCGCCGCAGTCGATCAGAATGCTCTTTCCCTTATAGCGAACCATCAGGGATGTCAAATAGCGATAGGGCAGGGGCATCATGCCGCCCGACCCGAGTAAACAAACATCGATCATAGATACCTCACATGGTCACGGCAGGGAGAGCTCTCTCTTCCACATGATCAGAGCGTCCTCGACAGGATTTTCATAAAACCCCGTCCTGATCCCTTCCGTGCGAAATCCCAGTTTCTGATAGAGCGCGATAGCCGGCCTGTTTCCGGCCCGCACTTCCAGTGTAAAAGCAGACATGCCGCTCCGCGCGGATTCGTCAAGGAGCGTTGTGAGCATACGCGCCCCGATCCCGAATCCGCGGTGCTCCGGAAGGACCGCCACATTGGTGATCTCGCCCTCTCCCATGATGTCCCGTACGCCGCACTCGCCGATAATGAAACGGCTTCCGTCTTTTCGGAGGATCTCCGCCACATAGTAGTGGGCATACGGAAGAAGGAGCGTCGCGTGAAAGACCTCTTCGGACCACGCGTCCGCAAAGCACGCTCTCTCCACGGTCAGGACCTGTGGGATATCCTCTGTTGTCATTGTGCGGATCACCAGCTTATCGCCGCTCTCTCTCATCATCTTACACAAACACCTTGTAGTTTCGTTTGTCCCCGCGCTCGCGCTCCGCCTGGGGGACTCTGAGATACTCCGGCCTGAAATCATCCGCGCTCACAAGGGCCGCCGCCCCCTTCTCTTCGTAGATCTGAGCCGCCAGCACGGCTGTCGAAGCTGCCCTCTGCCGGTTCATATGCGCGGGCGCGATCAGATAGGGCACGCGCATCTGATCCCGAAGCGCCGCCTCATTTACGGGCACGCCGTCTCCGAGAAAGATCACTTCCCTGCCTGTCTCGTCGGAGAGCTCACAGAGCCTGTTCGTGATCTCGGACAGCGCGGTCACGCACTGGGGCACGATGACATCGAGGCGCTCTCTGTTTTGGTAAATTCCCGTGTAGACCTGCTGCCTTCTGGCATCCATGAGCGGGCAGATCAGCCGGTCCGTGCCGAAAATATTCGCGGCGAGGGAATCCACCGTCGGAACCGGAAGGATGGGCTTTTCCAGCGCAAGTCCAAGTCCCTTCACCGTTGCCGCCCCGATCCTGAGTCCCGTGAAGGATCCGGGTCCCTTCGTCACAGCGATAAAATCGACAGATGAAAGGTCCAGGTCCACCATATTCTTCATCTCGGAGAGCATCGGGACAAGGCTCTGGGAGTGTTTCTTTTTGTACTGCACACTGTACTCGGCCGTCAGGATCCCGTCCTCATACAGGGCACATCCGGCCACCGGGCCGGAAGCTTCAATTGCAAGAATTTTCATATATCAGTCCTTATGGGAATACCCGCTGCCCGGATCTCAGTCTTTTCCGGCGATCACGGCGATCCTGCGGTACTCCGTTCCTTTCTCGAGGTCCTTGCTGATCATGACTGTGACAGTCTCCTCCGGCAGGATCTCCTCGATCCTTCCCGCCCATTCGATCAGGCACACGCCGTCTCCGTACACATAGTCGTCGAAGCCGACCTCCTCCATCTCTTCGGGCTCCTCGATTCTGTAGACGTCGAAGTGGTACAGGGGGATCCTTCCCTCCTCATAGATCTGGAGGATCGTAAACGTGGGAGAATTCACCGGCTCCCCGATCCCGAGCCCTCTGGCAAACCCTTTGGTAAATACGGTCTTTCCCACGCCAAGATCGCCGATCAGGGCATAGACCTGTCCCGGCGCTGCTTTCTGTGCCATCTCATAGGCAAACTTTTCAGTGTCTTCCATGGAAGACGATTCAAATATTTCAATCACTTTTTTCATACTTACAATTATTTCACAATTGAGTCCCGAAAGGAAGTACCAAATCCTCCCCTTCCCCGGAAGCAACAAGGAGCGCCGCAGTCGCAGCGCTCCTATAATATCACATTTTCAGTATCTGTAAAGAAGGCATCACTCCGAAGCTCTTACGCTCTGGTGCCCGGAGTTCCCGTATTTGATGATAGGGCTGATCTGCTTGTAGATCAGCATCGTGAGCGCGGAGATTCCGACACCCTTTATGATATTGATCGGTGCCACCATAAGGATCACGAAGCTTGTCAGGTCCTTGACGCCTGCGTTGATCGCGGAGCCCATGCCCAGGATCGCGTCCAGAGGCATTCCGAAGAGCTTGGAGAAGGTGGGGAGAAGGTATACGGCGTTGAACCATGAGCCGAACACGGTCATGACAACGGTTCCCACCGCGCAGCCGATCAGCGCGCTTCTCTTGGATTTGTGGAACTGATAGACCACGGAAGCGGGAAGTACCAGCATGCAGCCGATCAGGAAGTTTGCCAGATCTCCCACAAAAGCTGTCGACGTGGACTTGAGGACCAGCTTTACGATCTCCTTGATAAACTCCACCAGAACGCCGGCCACCGGGCCGAACGCAAATCCCGCGATCAGAGCGGGCAGCTCGCTGAAGTCGAGCTTATAAAACGAGGGCGCGATCGGAAGCGCAAAGTCGAAGCAGTACAAAATACCTGAGATAGCCGAGAACATGCCGATCATGACCACTTTTCTGGTCGCCAGTACCCTGTCTGTGTCGCCGTTTCTCTTCTTGGCGATCTTCTCAAGCACATAGGCAACCGCCACGACCGCAAATACCGTCAGAAGGCATACGCCTACAAAGCTCGCGTTCTCTTTCACTGCATCCAAAAATCCATTCATAGTACTTTCCTCCTTTTCCTGTGTTTCCGGACTTTAGGTCTCATACGGAGGAATCTGCGCCATCCTTCCCTTCTGCAGAAGTCAAAAAAAGCCCGCACACCTTGGATGTGTGCGGGGCATAATGACATACACGAACAAAGAGACAGGATCCGGAACCAATTCCGATATCACTGCATAAAACCTGAAGTTTGTTCTTCCATCCAGACTATACTGTTGGTCCCGGACTTTCACCGAATCAACCGCCGAAGCGGGTCGCGGACTTTACCGCCAGTAGGGAATTTCACCCTGCCCCGAAAAACATCATGGCTATTCAATTGCATTCTTATTATATTTCCATACCGGAAGCCTGTAAAGACAATTATGACTCTTTTTCGATAAACTTTCTCTTCTCCTCCTTGGTGCTGATCACCGCGATATGCGCGCCCAGCTTCCGGAGCTTCTCAGGGAATTTCTCATACCCTCTCTCGATGTACTCGATATTGGTCACTTCGCTGAAATCATCCGCTGCGAGGGCGGCGATCACGAGCGCCGCGCCGGCTCTCAGGTCGGGAGAATTGAGCATTGCGCCCGTATACTGTTCCACGCCCTCAATAATGGCGGTGCTGCCCTCCTTGCGGATATTGGCGCCCATTCTCGTGAGCTGGTCCAGGTACTTGAAGCGGTCTTCGAAGATGCTCTCCGTCACAAAGCTGATTCCCTTGCTCAGTCCCAGAAGAACTGTCATCTGAGGCTGCATGTCCGTGGGGAATCCGGGGTAGGGAAGTGTCTTTACGTCTGTCTTTCCGAGGCGCCCTGTGGAGACTACGCGCACCATATCGTCGCATTCCTTGATCTCGCAGCCGATCTCTTTGAGCTTGGCCGTGATCGACTCCAGGTGCTTGGGGATCACATTTTTCACAGTGACATCGCCGTGGGTGGCCGCCGCCGCGAACATAAAGGTTCCTGCCTCGATCTGGTCGGGAATGATGGAATACGTGGTCCCGTGAAGCTTCTTCACGCCCATGATCCTGATCACATCCGTGCCCGCGCCCTTAACTCTTGCCCCCATACTGTTGAGGAAGTTTGCCAGGTCGACCACGTGCGGCTCCTTAGCCGCGTTCTCGATCGTAGTGTTTCCTTCTGCCAATACGGCCGCCATAATGATATTGATCGTTGCGCCGACGGATACCACATCCATATAGATATGGGATCCGGTGAGCCTGTCGGCCCTGACGACGACTCTCTCTGAACTTACTCTGACAGACGCCCCAAGTGCCCGAAAGCCCTTGACGTGCTGGTCAATGGATCTGAGTCCGATATTGCATCCCCCGGGAAGTACAACAGAAGCCTTTTTATATTTACCGAGGAGAGCCCCGATAAAATAGTAGGAACCCCTGATCTTTCTGACGTACTCGTTCTCCACATAGGCATCCTTGTCGATGCCTGCCCCGTTAATACGGAATGTGTGGCCGTCCAGACATTCCACTGTCCCACCGATCATCCTGATCGTCGTCAGAATTGCCCGAATATCGCTGACATCCGGTACATTTTCGACAGTAACCGGTTCGTCTGTCATGATCGATGCCGCAAGAATTGCAAGTGCCGCGTTCTTGGCTCCGGCAATCTCAACTTCACCGGACAGGGAATTGCCGCCTTTCACTATATAATGTTTCATACCGTCCCTCTAAAGTAATCGCTTATTTTGCAGTATCTGATAATACTCCGACAAGCCTCGGAATGTCAACCGACAGATTGCCGTCATCATACTGCTTCGGAAAGTCGATATTTGTCAATTTTTATATTTTTTGACAGGTTTTCCGCTTCCTGAGCGCCTCCTGACGCCCTTTGCGGCAGCGGAACCCTTGGCCTCCGCGGCTCTCCCGCGCTTTTTTCGCACCGAATAGCCGAACTTGCCGATCTTGTCTCCCAGGGTGAAATATTCACCGTGGGAATAGGCGATGAGATCGGCTCTTTCCAGCGTCAGCTTTCCGTTCTCATCAAGGAGTGCCTCGTCCACACTGACGTTCACCACTTCCGCGACGAACATGTCATGGCTTCCGAGTCTTAAGATCTGCTTCACCCGGCACTCAAGCACGACCGGGCTCTCACTGACACCCGGTGCCGAGATCCTCGCCGATTCGAGCGGCGTCAGTTTCATCAGGCTGAATTTGTCCGTATCTCTCCCGGACTTCACTCCGCAGAAGTCGGTCGCGAAGGCCAGCTTCTTCGTGGTGAGGCTCAGCGTGAATTCGCCCGTCCTCTCGATGATATCGTGGGAGTAGCGCTCCTTTCGGATCGAGACGGAGACCAT
>DLYC01000270.1:0-6250 GCA_003447895.1 Lachnospiraceae bacterium
AGAGATAAGAGAAGAGCAAACTGGAAAATGACTGCTCCGACTCTCGTGAAGTGCAGCAAGTGCGGCGCTCTTACAGTGCCCCACAGAGTGTGCAGAAATTGCGGCTCCTATAACAAGAAGACCGTGATTGAAGTCGAAGACTGATGGAAATCTGATTTATTATCAAGAATCAAGCGAAGCGGGTGCCTTAAGGCGCCCGCTTATTTTATGGGCTCGGGGACTCCATGGAAAAAGGAAAGGACGCTTTTGGGAGGCCCGCGCGGCGCGGCGGTCTGCACTGCGAGCGGGTTCTTGCAATCTAGGAGCCCATTTAGTATATTAATTTCGTAACTATGGTTTGTTCTGTATTTTGACACAGATCGGAAGTGGTAAAGACTATGAGTGAATTTGTGCATGTAGCGGTTGACGCGATGGGCGGAGACAATGCGCCCGCGGAGATTGTAAAAGGGGTGGTGAATGCCCTGAACGGCTGTCCAAACCTGAAGGTGACGCTGACCGGCAAGGAGGACCTTGTCAGGGCAGAGCTCTCCGGGCAGCAGTATCCGGCTGACCGGCTGGAGATCCTGAACTGTACGGAAGTCGTGGAGATGGGGGAGCATCCCGTCAACGCGATCCGCACCAAGAAGGACTCCTCGATGGTCAGGGGACTGAGGCTCGTCAGGGAGGGCGTCTGCGACGCTTTTGTGACAGCGGGAAATTCCGGAGCGGTCCTTGCGGGAGGCCAGCTCATCGTCCTCAAGCTGAAGGGAATTGAGAGGGCCCCTCTTGCCCCCATTCTTCCCACCGCGAAGGGACCGGTGCTCCTGATCGACTGCGGCGCCAATATGGACGCAAGGCCTTCCTGGCTGGTCCAGTTCGCGCAGATGGGCTCCATTTACATGCGCAACATGACAGGGATCGAGAATCCCAGGGTCGGACTCATCAATGTCGGAACAGAGGATGACAAGGGGAGCGCGCTGACACTCGAAGTAAATAAGCTCCTCAAGGAGTGCCCGGGAATCAATTATGTGGGAAACATTGAGACGAGAGATCTTCCGGAAGGCGTTGTGGACGTTGCGGTCACGGATGCTTTTACGGGAAACGCGGTCCTGAAGATGTATGAGGGCGTCGCGAAGGTGATCCTCCATGAACTCAAAGAGGTACTTCTGTCCACGGTCGCCGGCAAGATCGGCGCGCTTTTGATAAAGCCCTCTCTCAGGGGTATGCTCAAGAAGTTTGACGCTTCCGAGTACGGCGGAGCACCGCTTCTGGGGCTGAGGGGACTTGTCGTCAAGGCACACGGAAATTCCAAAGCGGCGGAGATCCAGCACGCGCTGGAGCAGTGCATCACGTTCAAGGAGAAGAAGATCAATGACATTCTCTATACGGAGATGAAGCTGGAAGAAGCCGCGGCAAACCGGGTTAAGAACAGAGACAAAAATAAAGACAATGCGGACCGGAACAACGGCACTGAAAAAGGAGAATGACATGGACGAAGATTTCAAGAAACTGTGTAACATTATTGCGGATGTACTCGGCATTGATCCCGATGAGATCACGATGGACACCACATTTGATGATGACCTTGGCGCAGATTCCCTGGATATCGCCTCCATCATCATGGGCATTGAGGATGAATTCGATGTAAAGGTTGATCAGGAGGTGGCCTCCAAGGTCACAACGGTGGGCGAGGCTCTCGCGCTGATCAAGGGAGCGTCGGAAGGATGAGAAATGCTTCTCTGAGTGAGTTGGAAGGACGTATCGGTTATCATTTCAGAAACAGATATCTTCTGGAATGCGCGCTGACCCATACGTCCTTTGCCAATGAGCAGAAAATTCACAAATATAAGGATTATGAAAGGCTGGAGTTTCTCGGGGACGCGGTCCTTGAGATGGTCTCCAGCGCTTTTCTGTATAATGAATACCCTGAAAAGAGAGAGGGCGAGCTCACAAAGATCAGAGCCAGCCTTGTCTGCGAGCCTTCCCTGGCAGACTGCGCAAGACAGATCGGCATACCGGACTGCCTGCGCCTTGGAAAGGGGGAAGAGGCAAGCGGCGGAAGACAGAAGGAATCCATCCTCTGCGATGTAGTGGAGGCTGTGATCGGGGCCATGTACCTTGACTGCGGAAAGATCGATCCTCCGCGGCGTTTCATTATGGACAATATTCTGTCGGACAGAAGCAGGGTCTTCTTTTATGATTCCAAAACTATGCTTCAGGAATGGGCACAGGGAAGGGGCGAGAAGCTCAGATATGAGATCCTGGGCGAGTCCGGGCCCGAACACCTGAAGGTTTACAGGACCGGAGTCTTTATCGGAGAAAAGATGATCGGATCGGGCGAGGGACGCTCCAAGAAAGCGGCGGAGCAGCAGGCCGCTTTTTCCGCCATAAAAAGTATCAGAAGCATGAATTTGGAATCCTGAAAGCAGGAAGAGAACATAGGGATCAGCATAGATGTACTTAAAGTGTATTGAGATACAGGGGTTTAAATCTTTTGCCAATAAGCTCCGATTTGACTTTCACAACGGAATAACGGGAATCGTGGGCCCGAACGGGAGCGGGAAGAGCAACGTGGCGGACGCGGTAAGGTGGGTCCTGGGCGAGCAGCGTGTGAAGCAGCTCCGCGGATCCTCCATGCAGGACGTCATCTTCTCCGGGACAGAGACCAGGAAGCCGATGGGCTACGCCTATGTCGCGATCACGCTCGACAATTCCGACCACAAGCTTCCGACCGATTACAAGGAAGTGACGGTCGCCAGGCGGATCTTTCGAAGCGGCGAGACGGAGTATCTGATGAACGGCGCGCCGTGCAGGCTCAGGGACATCAACGAGCTCTTCTATGATACCGGAATCGGCAAAGAGGGCTACTCCATAATCGGACAGGGTCAGATCGACAAGATCCTGAGCGACAAGCCCGAGGACAGGCGTGAGCTGTTCGACGAAGCGGTCGGCATTGTGAAGTTTAAGCGGCGCAAGGATACGACGCTCAAGAAACTGGCCAGTGAGAAAGAAAATCTCGTCCGGATCAGTGACGTCCTGGGGGAACTGGAGAAGCAGGTTCCGACGCTGGAGAAGCA
Source organism: Lachnospiraceae bacterium (assembly GCA_003447895.1). Taxonomy (GTDB): domain Bacteria; phylum Bacillota; class Clostridia; order Lachnospirales; family Lachnospiraceae; genus CAG-791. The sequence continues at coordinate 3,057 of DLYC01000270.1, forward strand.
GTCTGAAAAGGCGAAAGTCTATTTCCGCGAGCGGGACGCTCTCAAAAAGAGAGAGGTGAACCTGTTTCTTGTCGAAAACCGGAAAAACCTGGAGGAACTGGGGAAAATCCGGGAAAATGAACAAACCGCGACCGCGGACCTTGAAAAGGCAAGAGCGGACTTCGAAGAGATCGGAAGAAAGTACGAGGAGGACCAGGAGAAGCTGTCCCTTCTCGAGAAGGAGATCGAGAAGGCTCGAAACCAGGTCACGGATGCCAGCGTGATCAAGGAAAAGCTGGAGGGCGACATCAAGGTCTATGAAGAACAGATCAGGGCGGCCTCCGTAAACGCCGGGCATTTCCGGAGCAGGAAGGAGACGGTCTCCGCAGACCTTGAGAGGGCCAGAGCGGAAGAAGAGGGAATCCTTGCGCGCAAAAAAGAGACGGACCGGAAAGCGGAAGAAGTCAGGAACGAGCAGATGAAGGCCAGGGAGAGCGCCGCCGCCTGCGCGGACAGGATTGCCGAGTACAGCCGGCAGGCAGACCTTGGCAAGAAGGAGATCCTGCGGATCATCAACGAGCGCGCGACCATCAAATCCAATATCGCAAGTCTCACGGCAAGGCAGGAGGAAAACGAGCGCAGAAGGCAGGAGCTTTCCACGGGGATTGACAAGGCCCAGTCCAGCGAGACGGAGCAGGAGGAGATCATTGAAAAGCTCCGGGAGGAGTTTGCCGGCATCGCGGACAAGATCCGGGCGCTGAAGACGAGATACGGTCAGATCGAAGAGACGATCGCGGGGATGAAAAAGAGGCTTGGCGATGAGGATGAAAAGCTGAGGGCCTCCCAGCTTCGATACCACCAGGAGAAGTCCCGCCTGGACGCCCTCGTCAACATGACGGAGCGATATGAGGGATTCGGAGGAAGCGTCCGAAGAGTAATGCAGGCCCGCTCAAACGGGGTCATCGGCGTCGTGGCGGATCTGTTTAAGACCGATAAGCGCTATGAGACGGCGATCGAGGTGGCGCTCGGCGGCAATATCCAAAATATTGTCACGGAGGACACGGAGACGGCCAAGCGCATGATCGACATGTTAAAGCGCGAGAAAGCGGGAAGGGCCACGTTCCTTCCCCTGAACGGCCTGGGAAAGGCGCAGGCCTTTAAGAACACGGCGATCCTTCATGAACCGGGCGTGATCGGGCTCGCGGACAGCCTCGTTCAGTGCGACGAGAAATACCGCCCTGTGGCGTCCTCCCTTCTGGGAAGGATCGTGATCGTCGACAGTTTCGATCACGCGGCGGCAGTGAACAAAAAATACGCGCACACCGTGCGCATGGTGACGCTCGACGGGGAGCTCTTTATCCCCGGCGGCGCGATCAGCGGCGGCGCGTTTAAAAACAGCAGCAATCTCCTGGGCAGACGCCGCGAAATGGCAGAGCTCCGGGATAAGGTCAAGGGATTTGAGAAGGAGACGAAGGACCACGAAAAGGCCATCGAAGAGATCAAGTCCGAGAGAACGGCACTAAGAAGAGAGCTGGAGGAGAACCGCGCCGCGCAGCAGAACGCGTTCCTGACGCAGAACACGGTCCGCCTCACTATTTCCAGAGAACAGGAGAAGAAGAAAGAAGCGGAGGGGAGCGCCGCGGAGCTCGCAAAAGAGCAGAGAGAGACCGAAAAGCAGAAGACAGAGCTCGCCTCCCTCAAGGAAGAAGCGGAGAAGAAGCTTCTTCGGTCCGCGGAGAATGAGAAGAAGATCACAGATGCCGTGAACGAGCTGGAGAACAAGCTCAGCGCTCTAAGGGACAAGGAGGGCATGGAGACCCAGACCCTCGCCAAGTGGGACGCGGAGATCGGAAAGATCCTGCAGCAGCAGTCTTTTGAACAAAAGGACCTGGACCGCGTCCGCGCCGAGCGCGAAAGAAGAAGCGCGGAACTGAGCGAGATCGAGGCGGCGATCGCCGGAAATGACGAGATCATTCAAAACGGCGGCGCGCGGGTGAAGGAGCTCAGCGCGCAGCTCGAGGGGTCCGAGACGGATCAGGACGAAGGAAGAAAGGCGCTCAGTGGCAAGAACGCCGAGAAGGAGAAGCTGCGCCTTTCGATGAAAGAGGAGATCGCGAGAAAGGACAGTCTCTCCGACCAGATCCACGCGCTCGACAAGGAGTGCGTGCGCCTGAAGACCCGCATAGAGCGGCTGCAGGAGGATGTGGACAACCGGGCCGCCTATATGTGGGAGGAGTACGAGATCACGCTCAACGCCGCGAAGGAATTCAGGGATGAGAGCATGTCGGATATTCAGGCTCTCAAAAAGGAGATATTGCAGATCAAGGGCAGGATCAAGGCGCTCGGAAGCGTCAATGTGGACGCGATCGAACAGTACAGAGAGCTGATGGAGCGGTATACCTTCCTCAAGGGGCAGCACGACGACCTGACAAGCGCGGCGGCGAGCCTTGAGAAAATCATTGAGGAACTCGATGCCTCCATGAGAAAGCAGTTCAAGGAACAGTTCAGCCGGATACAGGAGGAGTTCGACAAGGTCTTTAAGCTCATGTTCGGCGGCGGAAAAGGGCGCCTGGAGCTCATGGAGGACCGCGATATCCTGGAGGCCGGCGTGCGGGTGATCGCACAGCCCCCGGGCAAGAAGCTCCAGAATATGAACGCGCTCTCCGGCGGTGAGAAGGCGTTGACAGCGATCGCGCTTTTGTTTGCAATCCAGAATCTGAAGCCGTCCCCGTTCTGCCTTCTCGATGAGATCGAGGCGGCGCTGGATGAGAGCAACGTCGTGCGGTTCGCGGAGTATCTGCACAAGCTCACCGAGCACACGCAGTTCATCGTGATCACGCACAGGCGGGGAACGATGGAGGAAGCCGACCGCCTCTACGGCATCACAATGCAGGAAAAGGGCGTCTCCGCCCTGGTGAGCGTCGACCTGATCGACGAGGAAGAACTGGTATCATGAGAATCCGCGAAGACGGATAGAAACGGAAGGTGTCTATGGCAGAAGAAAAACTGGGCTTTTTTGCCAGACTGAAAAAAGGGCTGAGTAAGACAAAGGCCAACATATCCGACAATATGGATATTATCTTCAATACCTACGGGTATGAGAAGGTGAGCGAGGAATTTCTGGAGGAGCTCGAGGAGACGATGATCATGGGCGACATCGGCGTCCAGACGACGGAGGAACTTCTCGACGACCTCAGGCAGAAGGTGAAGGACGA
>DLYC01000270.1:6410-10552 GCA_003447895.1 Lachnospiraceae bacterium
CTTGTGATCGGTGTCAACGGCGTCGGAAAGACGACTTCGATCGGGAAACTCGCGGCCAATTACCGCAGACAGGGCAAAAGAGTGCTGATCGCGAGCGCCGACACATTCCGCGCGGCTGCCAATGAACAGCTGTCCGAGTGGGCAAAGCGGGCGGGAGTCGATATTATCGGCGCCGCCGAGGGCTCTGATCCCGCGGCGGTCGTCTATGACGCGGTGCAGGCGGCAAAAGCCAGAAGGACCGACATCCTTCTCATCGATACGGCGGGGCGCCTTCACAACAAGAAGAACCTGATGGCGGAGCTCAGCAAGATCGACAGGATCATTACCAGGGAGTATCCCGGCTGCTATCGCGAGAACTGGGTCGTACTGGACGGCACGACCGGTCAGAACGCCATCTTCCAGGCCAGGGAATTCGCGAGCGTGACCAACCTGACAGGCATCGTCCTCACGAAGATGGACGGAACGGCCAAGGGCGGAATCGCGATCGCCGTACAGGCGGAACTCGGCATTCCCGTCAAATTTATCGGAGTCGGTGAAAAGATCGAAGATCTGCAGAAGTTCAACCCCGACCAGTTTGTGGACGCGATATTCTATTGAGTAAATCATTACGAAAGGCATGGAGACCAATATGGCAAATGAAGAGAAGCTGACGCTGGCCAGATTCGAGGAGGCCTGCGAGGCCGTGGACAAGGTTACCCTGGATACATCGCTGATCTATTCCGATTACTTCAGCGATCTCACCGGCGGGAAAGTATACCTAAAGCCTGAGAACAGGCAGAGGACCGGCGCGTACAAGGTGAGAGGCGCCTACTACAAGATCAGTACACTCAGCAGGGAAGACCGGGAAAAGGGCCTGATCACGGCCTCCGCGGGAAACCACGCGCAGGGCGTCGCCTACGCGGCAAAGCGGTTTGGGGCAAAGGCAGTGATCGTAATGCCGACGACAACGCCCCTGATCAAGGTGAACCGGACAAAAGCGCTCGGGGCGGAAGTTGTCCTTTATGGGGATGTCTACGATGAGGCGTGTGCCCACGCGCTGAAACTCGCGGAGGAAAAGGGATACACCTTTATCCACCCCTTCGACGATCCGGACGTCGCCACAGGACAGGGAACGATCGCGATGGAGATCATCAAAGATCTGCCCCTTGTGGACATCATCCTGGTCCCTGTCGGCGGAGGCGGACTCGCTACCGGCGTCTCTACTTTGGCAAAGCTTCTTCGCCCCAATGTCAAGGTGATCGGCGTGGAGCCGGCAGGGGCGGCCTGCCTCAAAGCTTCCTTCGCGGCGGGAGAAGTGGTGACGCTCCCCTCGATCAATACGATCGCGGACGGCACAGCAGTCAAGACGCCCGGGGAGAAGATCTTCCCCTACCTGCAGAAGAACCTGGACGATATCGTTACGGTACCCGACGAAGAACTGGTGGTGGCATTTCTGGACATGGTGGAGAACCACAAGATGATCGTCGAGAACTCCGGACTGTTGTCCGTTGCGGCGCTCAAACACATCGACTGTAAGGGAAAGAAAGTGGTGTCCGTTCTGAGCGGCGGAAATATGGATGTGATCACGATGTCGAGCGTCGTGCAGCAGGGACTGATCATGAGAGACAGGATCTTCTCGATCTCTGTCCTTCTTCCCGACAAGCCGGGTGAGCTCCACAAGGTCTCCGGCATCATTGCGAACGCGAACGGAAACGTGATCCGCCTTGAGCACAACCAGTTTGTGTCGATCAACCGAAATGTGGCCGTCGGACTTGAGATCACGCTCGAGGCCTTCGGGACAGAGCACAAAAAGGAGATCATAAAAGCGCTCGCCGACCAGGGGTATGAAGTGAAGCTGGTGCAGATTTCGATCTGACAAGCCTGCCGGAAGGGAAGGCTCAGGGAGCGGCGAAGGGCGCGTCTTCATCACGCCTTTGCAGGTGTCCGCGGCGCGGACACGCGGGCAAGAGTGAGGGATAGAAATGGGAAACAATGAATCCGAAAAGCCGAATCCGAATCGCGGAAAGATGTTCTATTATCTGAACATGATCTTCCTGTGCGCGGTTACGGTCATATCGCTTACAATGACTGTGATCCTGTTCATCCGTCTGGAGAGGATGCGGAGCAGGGAAGACCAGGAAGGCACATTATACACGGAAGCGCAGATCGAGAAGATGAAATACGCGGCGAGAGAGAGCGAGAGAAACAGAGTGCTTCTCGATATCCAGTCTTCCTTCGAGTCCGGGAAGAGCACGATCTCCATGCTGAGGGACCTGTTTCCCGGGGACCTGGTCGTCATGTCTGAGGGCCGCTATTACTTTTACCCGGTAGACAGAAATCTTCAGATGAACGGATTTGCCTCCACAGACTTTGCTGTGGGAGACAACGGGGCCATGGAGTATACGGGAGAGGACAGCCGGGTTTCCGTGAGCCGGGGGATCGATGTATCCTCGCTAAACGGCGACATAGACTGGCAGAAGGTCTCGGAGGACAGGATCGCGTTCGCGATGCTCCGCATTGCCTATGAGGACAGCGAGGGAAATCTCGTTGTCGACGAGAAGTTTCAGGAGAACCTGAGCGGCGCCAAATCGTCGGGAATCCGCACGGGGTGCTATGTGGACCTCGGCGAAGTCGGCGAGGAAAACGCATCGGAGACGGCCGCCTTTGTCCTCGAGCACCTGGGGCTCAGCCAGAAGGAAATGGGAGCCCCCGTCGCGGTCCGCGTGCAGTCGCAGGACCAGACCGGCGCGCGGAGGGACCACACGCGCGAGGAGTGGACCCAGAGCGTCCGGACTTTCTGCAGGGCGATCAAAAAAGGCGGTTACGATCCAGTCATCTACGCCAACACGGCATCCTTTAACATGCTGCTCAAAATGAACGAGCTGGAGGATTTCAGCAAATGGATCGCCGATTACGGGGACTATCTGTATTTTCCCTACAAATTCAGCTGCTGGCAGTACAGCGTCAAGGGAACCGTCAACGGCATTGAGGGGGATGTGGCGCTGGATCTGAGTGTCACTGTCAGCGAGGAAGCGGCAGATGACAGCGGGAGTAAAGAAAAAACACTTGACACAGGAGAAAACGGCGGGTAATATAGGTCAAGTGATGGAAAAAATAGTGGAACAGGGCCTTCTCTATGATTTCTACGGATCGCTTCTCACAAGGCACCAGCAGGAGATCTATGAAAAGGTTGTCTATGAGAACTTATCATTGAATGAGATCGCGGAGAATGAGGGCATCAGCAAGCAGGCCGTACACGATCTGGTGAAACGGTGTACAGCGATCATGCGGAGCTATGAAGAGAAGCTGGGAATGATCCGGCGCTTCTCGAGGATCCGCGAATCCGCCGCAAGACTGAAAAAGCTCGCTTCTTTGGACGCGGTTCCCGATCGGATGGCCCAGAGGCTCACGGAGATCGCGGAAGAGATCTGCGCGGATCTGGAGTCCTGAGCGGTTTTATTGATATATTGATAAAAGGGTTAATCTATGGCATTTGACAGCTTAACAGATAAGCTCAACAGCATATTCGGCAAACTCCGCGGCAAGGGGAAACTGACAGAGTCGGATGTTAAGACGGCGATGCGGGAAGTCAAGATGGCGCTCCTTGAGGCGGATGTAAACTTCAAGGTGGTCAAGCAGTTTGTCAGCTCCGTCCAGGAGAGGGCGATCGGTGAGGAGGTCATGAACGGCCTCAATCCGGCCCAGATGGTCATCAAGATCGTCAACGAAGAGATGACAAACCTCATGGGAAGCGAGACCACGGAACTTGCGTTAAACCCCGGAAAGCAGATGACTGTCGTGATGATGGTAGGCCTTCAGGGTGCCGGTAAGACGACGACCGCGGCCAAGATTGCCGGCAAGTTCAAGCAAAAGGGCAAGAAGCCTCTTCTGGTCGCACTGGACGTCTACCGCCCGGCGGCGATCAAACAGCTGCAGGTCAACGGCGAAAAGCAGGGCGTCGAAGTCTTCACGATGGGAGACAGGCACAGGCCGGCCGACATCGCGAAGGCGTCGATCGAGCACGCGGTCAAGAACAAAGAGAACCTGGTCATTCTGGATACCGCCGGACGTCTTCAGATCGATGAGTCGATGATGAAGGAGCTTGAGGATATCAAGAAGGCCGTTGAAGTCCATCAGACACTCCTCGTGGTAGACGCCATGAC
>DLYC01000270.1:10671-20685 GCA_003447895.1 Lachnospiraceae bacterium
GTGATCCTCTCCAAGATGGACGGCGATACCAGAGGCGGCGCGGCGCTCTCGATCAAGGCGGTCACGGGAAAGCCGATCCTCTATATCGGTATGGGAGAGAAGCTCTCGGATCTCGAGCAGTTCTACCCGGACCGGATGGCGGGCCGGATCCTTGGAATGGGCGATGTCCTTACGCTCATCGACAAGGCGCAGCAGGCGCTGGACAAGCAGGACGAGGAAGAGAGCCGGGATATGGTCTCTCACCTCAAGAAGGGCAAATTTGACTTCAACGACTACCTCAACAGTCTCAAGCAGATGCGCAAGATGGGAGGACTTTCCAGCGTTCTCGGCATGCTTCCCGGACTTGGCATTAACAGGGACCAGCTCGAGGGAGCCATTGATGAGAAGCAGCTAAAGAGAACGGAGGCGATCGTCCTCAGTATGACTCCGGAGGAGAGAATGAATCCGAAGCTCCTCACTCCGCAGAGAAAGTACAGGATCGCCAAGGGCTCCGGAAATGATATTTCCGAAGTGAACCGCTTTATCAAGCAGTTCAACCAGATGTCCAAGATGATGAAACAGGCCGGTGGCGGCGCGAAGAAGGGAAAGAGACGCAGAGGCGGAAATCCCTTCGGCGGCATGGGCGGTTTCGGAGGAATGGGCGGCATGGGAGGAAGAGGCGGATTTCCGTTCTGATCCTCTCCGGGAACCCGGACCGGGGGCGCTTTAAGGCGCAGAGTATGAACCAGAATTTTATTCTGTTCAATATAAAATGCCCGCCGGCACAGAAATGACTGAGACGGGTGAAATTCAAGAAAATTCATAACATTTTAGGAGGAAATCATGGCAGTTAAGATCAGATTGAAGAGAATCGGTGAGAAGAAGGTACCTATGTACAGAATTGTTGTTGCTGAGGCATCCACCCCCAGGAACGGCAGAGCGATCGAAGAGATCGGAACCTACAATCCCAACACAGACCCCGCTACTGTAAAGGTTGACGCGGAAGCAGCCAAGAAGTGGATCGCTAACGGCGCACAGCCCACTACTGTTGTTAAGAAGCTGTTCAAACAGGCCGGCGTTAAATAAGAGTATACTTGCACTTGTTGAATACTAAGTTCGGACCTGACAGTCGGAAGGAATATTTATGAGAGAATTAGTTGAATTGATCGCCAAGGCGCTTGTCGATCATCCCGATGAGGTTGTCGTTACTCAGACGCAGGAGGGCAAGAACATCCGGATCCAGCTTCATGTCGCACCTTCTGACATGGGCAAAGTTATTGGCAAGCAGGGCAGAATCGCAAAGGCAATCCGTTCTGTAGTCAAAGCCGCAGCTTCCAGAGAAGATATCAGAGTGGATGTTGACATCGACTGAGCAGCCGATTGAATTGCTATATACCCGGCGGCAGCGGATCTCGCTGCCGCCGTTGTTCATTTTTTGGAGGAACACAATGGTAACCAGATTCAGAGTGGGTGTGATCACCGGCACACACGGACTTCGCGGAGAGGTCAAGGTCTATCCGACGACCGATGAGCCGGCCAGATTCCTGGACCTCGAGCAGGTCATCCTCGACACGGGACGGCAGGAGAGGGTCCTCAAACTCCGGAGCGTAAAGTTTTTCAAGAAATTTGTCATCCTGGGCTTTGAGGGACTCGACCGCATTGAGGACGTCGAGCGGCTCAAGGGCGCGGAACTTCTGATTCCCAGAGAAGAAGCCTATGAGCTGGAGGAAGGGGAATACTTTATCCCGGATCTTCTGGGGCTTAGAGTGGTGACGGAAGACGGAAGAGAGCTGGGGGTCATAAAGGATGTGATCGAGACCGGCGCGAACAATGTCTATGATGTGAGAAACGAGGACGGGAAAGGGATCCTGATCCCTGCCATAAGCGACTGCGTCCTGGATGTAAACCTTGAAGAGGGAACCATGAAGGTTCATCTGCTTCCGGGACTGGAAGACCTGTAATGGAGAACTGATCATGAGATTTCATGTACTCACACTATTTCCGGAGATGATCCTTCAGGGCCTTGGAACGAGCATCACCGGAAGAGCGATGCAGAAAGGCCTGGTGAGCCTTTCCGCCATCAATATCCGGGATTACGCGGACAACAAGCACCGGAAAGTCGACGACTACACCTACGGGGGAGGCGCCGGCATGCTGATGCAGGCCCAGCCTGTCTATGACGCCTGCATGGCAGTTCAGGGCACGCTGGAAAAACCTGCCAGAGTGGTCTATATGTCGCCCCAGGGCGCTGTTTTTACACAAGAGAAGGCCAAAGAACTGGCCCGCGAGGAAGACCTGATCATCCTGTGCGGGCATTACGAGGGAATCGACGAGAGAGTGCTCGAAGAGGTGGTCACGGATGAGATCTCCATCGGGGACTACGTGCTGACCGGAGGAGAGCTGCCGGCCATGGTCGTGATCGACACGGTCTCCAGGCTGATCCCCGGCGTTTTGGGAAACGGAGTCTCGGCGGACACGGATTCCTTCATGAACGGCCTTCTGGAATATCCCCAGTACTCAAGGCCGGAGACCTGGCGGGGCCGGACGGTTCCGGCGGTGCTCTTATCGGGAGACCACGCCAAGGTCGACCGCTGGAGAAAAGAGAAGTCCCTTGAGAGGACAAAGGCGCGGCGGCCGGACCTCTACGAAAAGTATATGGAGGAGCACCCCGATGCGCTCAAATAATCCTTGCACTTGGCGGTAAGGTGTGTTATATTACTCATGTTGCTTTGACAAATGTCAAAATCATTGACGGTCCTCTGCTGTATCCCGTCAGGCGGTGAATGACGGCAAGAACGTCCGAAATGCAAAGGAGAACAAAATGAACTACGAAATTATCAAAGAACTCGAGAAAGAGCAGCTCAAGACGGACATTCCTGTATTCCATGTCGGCGATACAGTCCGTGTACACAACAGGATCAAAGAGGGTAACCGCGAGAGAATCCAGATCTTCGAGGGAACTGTCCTGAAGATCCAGGGCGAAGGCCGTGAGAAGAACGGAATCAGGACCACATTCACAGTCCGCAAAGAGTCCAGCGGAATCGGCGTTGAGAAGACATGGCCTCTTCACAGCCCCAACGTTGAGAAGGTTGAGGTCGTAAGACGTGGTAAGGTCAGAAGAGCGAAACTTACTTACCTCCGCCAGCTGAGCGGCAAGAAGGCCAAGGTAAAGGCCCTGAACGATCGCTGATCTTTAAACAAGAGTTATTACGGATGCCGTGCTGTAGACGCAGTGCGGCATCTTTTGATTTGCGCGCTCTATGCGGATGCCTTTGCGGCTTCACAGGGAGAGCGCACAGCGCTTCGGCAGGGAGGGAAGAATGGACTATCAGTGGTATCCCGGGCACATGACCAAAGCCCGGCGCATGATGCAGGAGAATATCGGGCTCGTGGATCTCGTGATCGAACTGGCGGATGCCAGGATCCCCCTGAGCAGCCGAAATCCGGACATTGACACGCTGGCAGGGAACAAGGCGAGGATTCTCCTTATGACAAAGGCGGACATGGCAGATCCGGCTCGGACGGCGGCCTTTCAGAAGTACTTCGAGGACAAGGGCTTTATGGTGATCGCGATGGACGCGCGGACCCGGAAGGCCAACGACAAGATAAGGGCCTATGTGGAGAAAGCCTGCGAGGCCAAAAGAGAGAGGGACAGAAGAAGAGGCATCGTGGGGCGCCCCCTTCGCGCGATGGTCGTCGGGATCCCGAATGTGGGAAAATCCACATTCATAAACTCCTTCGCCGGAAAGGCAAGCGCCAAGACCGGCAACAAGCCCGGTGTGACCCGCGGCAAGCAGTGGATCCGGCTCAACAAGAACCTGGAGCTTCTCGATACGCCCGGCATCCTGTGGCCCCGCTTCGAGGACCGGCAGGTCGGCGTCAATCTGGCGCTCACCGGCGCCATCCGGCAGGAGCTTTTAGAGGAGCAGGAGCTTTCCATGGAACTTCTCGATTTTTTGCAAAGAGAGTATCCGTCCCTTCTGAACGAAAAGTACGCGCCCAAAGAGGCCCCCTGGGAGCTGCCCATGGATACCGCGGAACTTCTGACGAAGATCGCCGGCGCGCAGAACCTTGTGAGGAGCGGCGGCGAGCCGGATTATCAGAGGGCCGCGAAACGGATCCTCGATGATTTCAGAAACGGAAAGACCGGAAGGATCACTTTGGAGAAAGTGCCCGGGGAGGGAGAAGACAGTGAGCGAGAAGATTAAAAGCCTGATTTCCAACATTCTCTATATTGCCGCGGTACTCCTGATCTCTTTTCTCATTGTCCGATATGTCGGGCAGCGGACGGAGGTGATCGGAAGTTCCATGGTGCCGACTCTTCAGGACGGCAATCAGCTGATCACGGACAAGATCACGTACAGGTTCCGGGAGCCGCGGCGGTTTGAGATCGTCGTATTTCCGCATGAACCGGATCACGAGTTCTACATAAAGAGGATCATCGGCCTTCCCGGGGAGACGGTGGAGATCGACGGGGAAGGGACGATCTATATAAACGGCGAAGTCCTGGAGGAAAACTACGGCTACGGGAAGACGATGCCCCAGGAGATCGAGGGAGAGAAGGTGGTCCTCGGCGATGACGAATACTTCGTCATGGGGGACAACAGAGAGGTCAGCCTTGACAGCCGCTATGCGGAGGTCGGCAATATCCCGAGGTCCATTGTCATAGGAAGGGCCTGGCTGAGGCTCTATCCGTTTAATGAATTCGGACTTTTGACAGACAAGTAGGACGCGCTATGACTGAGAAGCAGAGAATCAAACTGGAGATGGAAAAAGAGCGGATCCGCGGGATGCGCGCATTTGAAAACGAACTGGTTAAGGATGTACCCGGGCCGGTCATCCTGGCGGGGATCGACGAGGCCGGAAGAGGCCCCTTGGCGGGCCCCGTCGCGGCAGGCGCCGTCATTCTGCCTCCGGACCACGACATTCTGTACCTGAACGACTCCAAGAAGCTGTCTGCCAAGAAGAGGGACATGCTCTACGACCAGATCAGGGAGGAAGCCCTCGCGTGGGCAGTGGGCCTTGTGGAGCCGGAGAGAATCGATGAGATCAATATCCTGCAGGCGACGTACGAGGCGATGCGCCTCGCGGTCAGCCGGCTCAAGGTAAAGCCGACCGTCCTTGTCAATGACGCCGTCACGATTCCCGGCGTGGACCTTGTGCAGTTTCCTGTCGTCAAGGGAGACGCCAAGTGCATTTCCGTCGCGGCGGCCTCGATCCTCGCCAAAGTGACCAGGGACAGGATCATGGAGGAGATGGACGGGAAGTACCCCGAGTACGGATTCGCGGGCCACAAGGGGTACGGGACGAAGGAGCACATGAACGCAATCCGGCAGTACGGGCCGTGCCCGATCCACAGAAGGAGCTTCCTCACAAGGACCCTTCAGAACTGACGGCTCAAAAGAGCCATGGAAACGGAGGTGACGCTTGGTTTGTCCGGGGAAAACCTGAGAAAGACCGGGAGCGAGATGGAGGAGTTCGCGGCAAAATATCTCATGAGCCGCGGCGTCAGAATCCTGGAGAGAAACTACAGGTCAAAAGAAGCGGAAATTGACATCATCGGCGCGGAGGGCAGCACGCTCCTCTTTGTCGAAGTGAAGGCGCGCGGAGGCAAGAGGAGCGGCTCGGCATCGGAAGCGGTGGGAGCTGCCAAGCAGAAGCGGATCTGCCGGTGCGCCGACTACTACCTCCACTCGAAAGGGATCGATCCCTACAGGACCGGGATCCGGTTCGATGTCGTCGCGATCACGATGAAGGAGGGGGACGGAAGTATAGAGCCTGTCCAAGAGATCCGCTGGATCCAAAATGCATTTCCCTATACGCCGTTTAGGAGGACGAAGCCGCACTGGAGAGTGTGGTGATGTAAAAGCCGCCCTAAGAATCATTCTTAGGGCGGCTGCTTTTTGGGGGCTGTATTCAGAACTCTGTCTGCTCGAACTGCATCTGCTCGAATTCACTCTGCTCGTTTCGGTTCATCTTCTCGAGGATTCCGTGGATCTTGTCGGTGGAAGCGCTCATGTTGGAGATTCCGATGTCGTGATTTATGAAATCGACGATCATGGCGGCATACTTGCTCATGTCCGCGGGCTCGAACCAATCTCTGTCTGCCAGCTCCGGGGGCTGGTAAGTGAGGTTTGTGGTGACGAGCTTGTCGAAGTAGCCCTTCTCATAGGCCTCATCGAAGACCGAAAGGCCGTCTGTGAAGAGGCCGAATGTGGTGCACAAAAAGACTCTCTTCGCGTGCATGTTCTGCTTGAGCTGGCGGGCCGTATCCAGAATGGAGCCGCCGGAGGAGATCATGTCGTCGATGATGATCGCGTCCTTGCCGTTGAGGTCCGTTCCCAGGAATTCGTGGGCGACAATGGGGTTCTTTCCGTTTACGATCCTGGAGTAGTCCCTTCTCTTATAGAACATACCCGTGTCGGCGCCAATGACGTTGGCAAAATAGACAGTTCTGTCCAGTGCTCCCTCATCGGGGGAGATTACCACGATGTGGTCCTTGTCGACGATCAGGTCCGGGACAGAGCGCATCAGGGACTTGAGGAACTGGTAAGGCGTCGTGAAGTTGTTGAAATCCACCAGGGGATTTACGTTCTGGATCCTGGGATCGTGGGCATCGAAGGTGATGAAATTCCTGATTCCGAGATCACAGAGCTCGTTGTACATAATAGCGGCGTCGAGAGATTCCCGGCCGCTTCGCTTGTGCTGGCGTCCCTCGTAGAGGAAGGGCATGATGACGTTGATTCTGCGCGCCTTTCCGTTGATGGCCGAGATCGCTCTCTTGAGATCCTGGAAATGATCGTCGGGGGACATGTGGTTCGTAAAACCGTTCATTTGGTAGGTAATGGAATAGTTGGTGATGTCCACAAGGATAAACACATCCTTGCCCCTGGCGGATTGTTCGAGAACCGCCTTGCCCTCACCGGTGGAGAAGCGGGGGATGGAGAGAGGAAGCCGATAGTCGTCCTCATAGTATCCCTCATATTCGGGGTCGTCTCTGTGCTCGTTGTGATCGCCCATGCGGAAGTAGTTGATCCAATAATTCATCTTCTCGCCGAAGCTCTCGGCGGAGGGAAGGACCATCAGTGCAAGGGGGGCCACGGGATTGCTGGTCTGCTCAAGCTTGTCGTGCATTGCGTGTTCTGTAGACATGAAATCTCCTTCATATAGATGCTTTGTTCGGGAATCGGCGCGGCCGCGGCCGCGGACCCTTAAATCCAATACCATTCTATAGTCACAAAGGAAGAATTACAAGAAAAACCGTCACTTTACATTGAGAGTCAGATTGGATAAAATAGAAAGACATATGGACTTTTACATAATACATATGGATTATGAACAGGAAGGTATATAATGAGTAAACGAAAAAACAAGCCAATCGTGGCAGTGGTCGGAAGGCCCAATGTCGGAAAGTCTACTCTGTTCAATGTCCTGGCAGGAAGAAAGATCTCGATCACAGAGGACACACCGGGCGTTACCAGAGACCGGATCTACGCGGACTGCAGCTGGCTTAACTACGATTTTACATTGATCGATACAGGCGGTATTGAGCCGGATTCGGGAGATGTGATCCTCTCCCAGATGCGGGAGCAGGCACAGATCGCGATCGATATGGCGGACGTCATCATTTTCATGGTGGATCTCAAGACGGGGCTTGTGGACTCCGACATGAGAGTCGCGGACATGCTCCGCAGGGCGCACAAGCCGGTCGTTCTGTGCGTCAACAAGACAGACAATCCGACCAAGCAGATGGCGGATGTCTATGAGTTTTACAATCTCGGAATCGGAGAGCCATTCCCGGTCTCCTCGGCCAACCGGACAGGAATCGGCGACATGCTCGACGAAGTGGTCAAGGGATTCCGGGAAGGTACAGGAGAAGAGGAGGAGGATGACGCGGTCTATGTGGCGGTCGTCGGAAAGCCCAATGTCGGAAAATCCTCGATCGTAAACAGGCTGATCGGAGAGAACCGCCTGATCGTCTCGGACATCGCGGGGACGACAAGGGATGCCATCGACACGAGGGTGAAGCACGACGGCAAAGAGTACGTTTTTATCGATACAGCCGGCCTTCGCCGAAAGAACAAGATCAAAGAGAACCTGGAAAAGTATATGATCGTGCGCACTGTGGGCGCGGTCGAGAGAGCGGACATCACGGTCCTTGTCATTGATGCCGCAGAGGGGATCACGGAGCAGGACGCCAAGATCGCGGGAATCGCCCACGACAGAGGAAAGGCCGTGATCGTCGCGGTGAACAAATGGGACCTTGTGGAGAAGGACAACCACTCCGTGAAGAAGTTTACGGACAAGATCCGGTCCGTGCTTTCCTTTCTCTCTTACGCGGAGATCATCTTTATCTCCGCGGAGACAGGACAGAGGCTGGTAAAGCTCTACGACGTGATCGACCTCGTCAGCGCGAACCAGAACATGCGCATTCAGACCGGCGTACTCAATGAGATCATCAGTGAAGCATGCGTCATGCAGCAGCCGCCCAGCGACAAGGGCCACATGCTCAAGATCAGGTACGCGACCCAGGTGGCCGTCAAGCCGCCGACATTTGTTCTTTTTGTCAATTCGAAGGAGCTGATGCATTTCTCCTATCTGAGATACCTCGAGAACAGGATCAGGGATGCCTTCGGATTCAGGGGGACACCGCTCAAGTTTATCGTGCGCGAGCGGAACGAAGACAAATCATAAGCGCACAGCGCTTTAATAAGGAGGTAAAAAATGATCGGACTTAGAGTTTTATGCCTTTTGATCGGTTACGCGTTCGGAAACTTTCAGACTGCCTACATTCTCGGCAAGATGAAGGGAATTGATATCAGGGACTACGGGAGCGGAAACGCGGGAACGACAAACGCGATCCGCGTGCTCGGGACCAAGGCCGGACTTCTGGTCTTTGTCGGCGATATGGTAAAGAGCCTTCTCGCGCTTCTGCTTGTGGGCGCCATATTCGGGAAATCCCATCCCGATACCGTATATCTGCTCAAATCCTGGGCCTTTATGGGTGTCGTCCTTGGACACGACTTCCCCTTCTATATGAACTTTAAGGGCGGCAAGGGCGTCGCGGTCATGGCCGGATTCGCGTTTGGCTATCACTGGAGCTTTATCCCCACTTCGATCCTCTTGTTCTTTATCCCTTACCTGACAACGACTTATGTATCCCTGGGCTCCCTTATGGTTTACGGCGGGACCTTTATCCAGATGATCATTGAGGGACAGATGGGCGTGTTCGGTCCGGCCACCCAGGCGACCCTGATCGAAATGTATGTGATCCAGTTCTTCCTGACCTTTATGGCTTACTACAGACACAGAGCCAACATCGGAAGACTGATCAGAGGCGAGGAGAGAAAGACTTACCTCTTTAAGGCAAACTCCGAAAAGCTGGATCTTGGCGACAAGAAGTGACAGCTGCGGAAATAAAAACTTAAGAAAGTAATACATATCAGCACCGGGCGGCCTCCATACGTCTGGGGGTGCTAAGGTAATGGTTGCTAATAAAAACAGGAGAATGACGAAAAATGGAAAAAAACATGAAAATCTACGAGGAACTGCAGGCCAGGGGCCTTCTGGCACAGCTCACGGATCCCGACGAGATCAGAGACCTGATCAACGCCGGAAAAGCCACCTTCTACATCGGCTTTGATCCCACTGCGGATTCCCTGCACGTGGGCCACTTCATGGCGCTTCTTCTCATGAAGAGACTCCAGGAAGCGGGCAACAAGCCCGTGGCTCTCGTGGGAGGCGGCACAGGTATGATCGGCGACCCCTCCGGCCGCACGGACCTGCGCTCCATGATGACTGTCGAGCAGATCGACCACAACTGCGAATGCTTCAAGAAGCAGATGAGCCGTTTTATCGAGTTCGGAGAGGGAAAGGCCATGATGGTCAATAACGCCGACTGGCTCAGAGACCTCAATTACATCGAATTCCTCAGGGATATCGGCTCCCACTTCAGCGTCAATGAGATGCTCCGCGCAAGATGCTATGAGCAGAGACTGGAGAGAGGACTCAGCTTCCTTGAGTTCAACTACATGG
>DLYC01000152.1 GCA_003447895.1 Lachnospiraceae bacterium
GGATCTCATTGACTTCTTTCCCTGTGTTGTCAGCCTTGTTCTCGTAAGTGATGCAGGATCCCTCCATGCCGATTCTCTCGCAAAGGCCCTTTGCAAGGAGTTTCTCGGATTCAGCATTAATTACCTGGAATTTCAGGGAGGAACTTCCGCAGTTGATTACCAAAATATTCATTCTTCTTCTCTCCATTTCGTCAGTATTTTGCCGCAAGCCGCATAGCTGCAGGCTGATTGTTACACTATTTTTATTATACACTTTATTTGGGATGGGACAAGGATTGCCCTTTATTTAACACATTTATTGTGAAATCCGCATGGAACTTTTGTTTATGATATGAAATAATCGAAGATGTGGATTCGGAGGGAAGACTTTCCCCGGGACCATAAGGACACAGAGCGGCAGGACGCGAAATAAAAAAGGCCGGAAGGACCGGCGGGAAAGGAAGTAACGGGCGATGAAAGTGACCGGCATCATAGCGGAGTGCAATCCGCTCCACGAGGGACATCTTCATCTGATCAAAGAGGCCAGGCGGCGCACAGGGGCCGACTATGTCATCATCGCGCTCAGCGGCGACTACGTGCAGAGAGGCCTTCCCGCCATCCTGTCAAGGGAGGCCCGGGCCGGCGCCCTTTTGAGGGAAGGCGCGGATCTCGTCGTGGAGCTTCCGCTGTATGTGTCCTGCTGCGGCGCGGACTATTTTGCCAGAGGCGCGGTGAGACTCCTTGAGAGCACCGGCGTTGTGACAGACCTCGTCTTCGGCTCCGAAAGCGGCGACCTCGATGCGCTTTCCCGGGCGGCGGACAGGATCGGGAGCGAAACGCCCGAATTTGTCAGTGCCCTCAGGGAGGGACTAAGGAGCGGCCTCTCCTACCCGCAGGCAATGTCAGGCGCCGTGAAGGATCTAAGGCTCCCGGACACGCCCAACGACCTTCTCGCGGCCCAGTACCTGTGCGCGCTCCGCGCATCCGGAAGCGGCGTCCGCCCTCACGCGGTAAAGCGCATTGCCTGCCGCTCCGCCTCCGAGATCAGAGGACGCCTCATCGCGGAGAGAGAGCCCGGCGATCCCTGTCTTTGCGCCGATGACTTCTCGGACCTTCTCTTAGAGGCCATTCTGTCTGCGGAATCCGGCGCAGGATCCGAAGACGGGCTCGACGCCTTTTTGGATGTCTCCGGTGACCTGGCGCAGAGGATCTCGAGGGAGCTCCCCCGCTATGACACCTTCACGGGCTTTGCGGAGAGGCTCAAGACCAGGAACTATACCTATACCAGGATCTCCCGGGCGCTTCTTCACATCCTGCTCGGCATGCGGCGCGACACCATGGAACAGTTCGACAGCCGCTTCCATCTGTGCGGATGGATCCGGCCGATCGGCTTTCGCAGGGAGAACGGCCCCCTTCTTCGCAGGATCAGCGCGGACTGCGGAGTCCCTTTTCTCGACAAGCTCGCCAATGCCGGCTCTGTCCTCCCCCCGGATCTTCACAGGATCCTGGAGGAAGAGCTCCGGGCGGAGTTTCTGTATGATCTCATGGCAGCCCGCAGGACCGGCAAGGTCACGGAAGGCGTAAAGCGCGGCCCCGCAAAGCCTCTGGTCATCCTTTGAGCCGCCCTTTTCTTACCGGCCCGGACTTCCTGTCCGGGCTTTTTGTCTGAAGTTGGGCCACATTCCTTTCTAGAATCCCGCCACGGTCATGACCAGATTTGTGATCAGCGCGGCGACCCAGGCCACGGCGCACTGCTCTATGACGATCCCAATCGCCCATTTCCTTCCGAGCTCTCTCTTAAAGGAAGAGACAGCTGCCACGCAGGGGGTATACAGAAGGCAGAACACCAAAAGGGCCATAGCGGCGTGCAGGGGGAGCGCCGCCGAAAACGCGGCCACTGAGCCGAAGAGCACGCTGATCGTGGACACCACACTTTCCTTGGCCATAAAGCCCGCGATCAGGGCAACACAGATCCT
The DNA here is from genome assembly GCA_003447895.1 of Lachnospiraceae bacterium. GTDB lineage: Bacteria > Bacillota > Clostridia > Lachnospirales > Lachnospiraceae > CAG-791. Next base: position 1,956 of record DLYC01000152.1, read on the forward strand.
CCAGTCATTAAATCCAAGGGGCGCAAGGAGCGGCGTGAGAACACCTGCCACCGCGGCAAGAATACTGTCCCTGGAGTCCGTCACCATGTTCATCCGGATATTAAAGTGTGTCAGAAACCAGATGAGGAGCGTCGCGATAAAGATGACCGAGAAGGCCCTCTCTACAAAGTCCTTTGCTTTCTCCCACAGAAGCCTCATCACATTTTTCGCCCTGGGCATCCGGTAGTTGGGAAGCTCCATGACAAACGGGACCGCTTCTCCCTTGAAGAAGAACTTTCTGAAAAACCAGGCCATGATCAGGCTCACCAAAATTCCCAGCACATACATCGATACATAGACGATCCCTTTCCGCCCTCCGAAAAAGGCGGCGGCAAACAGGCCGTAGATCGGCATCTTGGCGTTGCAGCTCATGTACGGTGTCATGAGGATCGTCATCTTCCTGTCCCGTTCGGACGGCAGTGTCCTCGTCGCCATGACGCCCGGGACGGTGCACCCGAAACCGATCAGCATGGGGACAATGCTCCGGCCCGACAGGCCGATCCTTCTTAGCGGCTTGTCCATGACGAAGGCCACTCTGGCCATGTATCCGCTGTCCTCCAGGATCGACAAAAAGAAGAAGAGCACGACGATCAGGGGCAGAAAACTCAGGATACTGCCGACGCCGTTAAAGATTCCTTCGATGACCAGGGAGTGGAGCACCTGATTTACATGAAAAGCCGTCAGCGCGGCGTCTGCCTTGACTGTCAGAAATCCGATTCCGCTCTCGAGAAGCTTTTGAAGGAAATCCCCGATCACATTGAAGGTGAGAAAGAACACCATGAACATAATTCCGATAAAGCACGGGATCGCGGTATAGCGCCCTGTCAGGACCTTGTCCAGGGCAATACTCCGCTTTCGCTCGATGCTCTCCTGGGGCTTTACGACCGTTTCCTCGCACACTCTGCTGATAAAAGCGTACCGCATGTCCGCGATCGCGGCCGCCCTGTCAAGTCCCCTCTCCGCCTCCATCTGTCTGATCAGATGCTCGCAGGTCTCCCGTTCGTTCCCGTCAAGGTTCAGGGCCTCCATGACAAGCTGATCGCCTTCGATCACCTTGTTGGCCGCAAACCGGATCGGAATACCCGCCTTCCGCGCGTGGTCCTCGATGAGGTGCATGATCGAGTGTATGCATCTGTGAACGGCGCCGCCGTTGTCGTCAGAGCTGCAAAAATCCTGCCTTTTGGGCTTTTCCTGATAGTAGGCCACATGGACGGCGTGATCGATCAGTTCATCGATTCCCTCATTGGTGGCCGCCGCGATCGGAATGACCGGAATGCCCAGCATCTCTTCCATCGTGTTGATCCTAAGGCTCCCCCCGTTCTTTCTCATCTCGTCCATCATATTGAGGGCCAGCACCATGGGAATGTCCAGCTCCAGAAGCTGCATGGTCAGATAGAGATTTCTCTCGATATTGGTGGCGTCCGCGATATTGATAATCCCCTTGGGGTGCTCTTCGAGAATAAACTGCCGCGTGACGAGCTCCTCACTGCTGTAGGGAGACATGGAATAAATGCCGGGAAGATCCGTGACCAGCGTGTTCTTCTGCCCTCTGATCACACCGTCTTTTCTGTCGACCGTGACACCGGGGAAATTTCCCACGTGCTGGTTGGATCCTGTCAGCTGGTTAAAGAGCGTCGTCTTTCCGCTGTTCTGGTTTCCGGCAAGCGCAAATGTCAGCGTCGTCCCCTCGGGAAGCGCTTTCTCAGTCGCCTTATCGTGGTACTTGCCGCCCTCTCCGAGTCCGGGGTGCCCCCGATGCTCATGCCGTTCTCTCGCCTTCCTGGGCTCTGCCGCCTCAGAGATCTCCACGTCGATCTTTTCCGCGTCCGCGATCCTGAGCGTCAGGTCATAGCCGTGGATGCTCAGCTGCACCGGATCCCCCATGGGCGCGTACTTGACTACCTTCACCACCGTTCCGGGGATCACCCCCATATCCAGGAAATGCTGCCGCAGGGCGCCTTCACCGCCTACCTTTGTTATGACACCCGACTGCCCGATTTCCAAGTCTCTGATCGTCATTGAAACCTCCATACCTGAACGCTCTTCGCGTATTTTTCTTTTTCGGGGAGCACAAAAGTGCCCCGGCTTATGCCTGTTCTCTGATTATAGACAGCAAATTTCCTTTTGTCTATTTGGATCAGTCGCAAAATTTTCCTTTTGCAGTCCGGGTCTCACAGGGGCTGCATGGTTTTGTGCAATTTTTCTAATATCTTTTCGTGTTTTCCCGTCAAAATATACAAAATGTTGACCTTGGGCGCAATCAGTGCTACACTATATGTATCTTCGGTTTTGTATTTATTCCACAGGGGGGATAGATATAACGAGGGGCGCCGCTTCCTGAATCCTCAGGAAACGCCGCCCCTCTCTTTTGTTTCTTTTTTCAGTTCTTCTGATTTCTTTCCCTGACCATCTTCTCGTAGATCTCATAGTTTTCCTGGTCAAAGCAGCACATGACGACATGCATCACATAATTTCTGTGCCCGACGATCCAGTCTCCCACCGCCTTCATCGCGACTTCTGCCGCCTCTTTCTTGGGATAACCGTACACACCTGTGGAGATATTGGGAAACACTATACTGTGAAGCCCGTTCTTCATCGCAAGGTCCAGGGCCTTGGTATAGCAGGATGCCAGAAGGACCGGGTCCTCCTCGTCTCCGTCATAGATGGGGCCGACCGCGTGAATAATATACTTCGCGGGGAGCTTGTACGCCTTCGTCATCTTGACTTCACCGGTATGGCATCCGTCCAGCTTCCTGCACTCCTCAAGGAGCTCCGGGCCGGCTGCCCTGTGGATCGCGCCGTCGACGCCGCCTCCGCCCAGAAGCGAAGTGTTTGCGGCATTGACAATGCAGTCCGCTTTGATCTTTGTGATGTCGCCCTTTGTGACGATGACGCCGCTTCTTCCGGCGCGGGCCGCCCTTTCCTCCGCTCTCAGGATCCTGGCGATCAGGTCGCGGGGAAGGAACAGCGGGTTCTTCTCGGGATTGAGGACGAGCCCGCTGACAGATTCCGGTGCCTTGGTCTTTCCGGGGGCATCCGCGACAAACTGTTCGAGGATACTCCGGATGGGCCCTCCGACCGCCTTGTCCCCTGCCGACATTCCGGCGGCATAGGCCTTCGTGCTCGTATAGGCAACCTGCCAGCTCTTTCCGTCCTTTGACCTGACCAGCTTCATTTTAAGGCCCCTCTGCGCCGGCGAATTTCCGCCGTTTACGGCAAAGGGCTGCACAGGGATCAGGAGGCTTCCTCCCTTACGCATCGCCTGCCTGAGGGCCTCCATGCACGCGGCAAGGCTCTCCTGAGTGCGCCGCTCCCGGAGCTCTTCCATCTTCTTCTCGAGCTCCTCACTTCCGGCAAACCGGTCTGCGGCGGGCTTTTTGGGGGGCGCGGGATGAAGCGCGTTTTTCCACTTCTCCATCCGCGCCGGGTCTTTCTCCCTCGCCAGGCGGTCCTCTTCCAGCTTTCTGTCAAATCTGTCGACCACGCCCCTGAGGTCGGCCGGAAGCCGGTCCCTGGCCTCTTTTTTCAGTTCCTGCGGCACGCCGTAGAAGGCCTCGGCCATGCTTCCCGCGATCGCTGTCAG
>DLYC01000066.1:0-2733 GCA_003447895.1 Lachnospiraceae bacterium
CGATGGACACCCTTGCTGTTCAGCTATACACTTCCCACTACCTGGGCGTGTTCGGGACTTTCACCCGTTAGAGCGCGCCCATGGCGCGCATACCCAAAAAAGAGCCGGCCACAGTTTTTTGACTGCAGCCGGCTCTTGCTGTCGGTATTTAAGTATGGATCAGCGATCAGAACGTGACCGTCACCGGCGCTTCTGTAAAGAACGTCGCCTTCGCTTTGTTAAAATACAGCATCTGCATATTGTCGTCGTCCGCGCTGTACATGTCCTTCAGGCTCGGCATCTTCTCCAGCATCGCCACTTTCACATCATGGCTGTCATCATTGACGAGCTCGCACGCGACGCGGAGCCATTTTCCGTCCTTGAACGCGCAGATCTCCGCCTTCGGATTCGCGGCGAGCTGTTTGGAGACGTCCTTCACCTTGCCGGTCTGAATGTAGAGCTTTCCGCCCATCATAAGGATCGTTCCGAAGGGCCTGACCCTCGGCTGGTCCCCGTCCATCGTCGCCAGATAATAAGTTCCGGCTTCATCCAGAAACTGATAAACTTTTTCGATTCCCTGCATATTGATCTCCTTTCTCAGACAGATCGTTTCCTGTCTGACACTATTTTGCCCTGCAAAAAGGTCTCGCTGCATTTACCGACGCGCTAAACTGTCGCGCGCCGCAGGTTCTGTCACTCGGCCGCCGTATGGATCACCCGGCCGCCGGTGCAATCACTCGGCCGCCGCCGGAACTCCGACCTGCCCGAGCAGATTCTCCAAGAAGCCCGTGATCGCTTCCGTCTCCGCCTCTTCGCTGTAAACGGCCTCGGTCTCGCCCTTCTCATAATTGTGGACCGCTTCCGCGATGCCGTCCGCGTCGTACCACGGAACGAGGCTGATATCGACGATCGAAGGCATCATGTTGTAATCGAGCTTCACATCCTTTTCGTCGGAGACGAATCCGCTTCCGCCGTCTCTGCCCAGTTTCAGGAGGCCGGAATAGGCCGCGTTTCGTCCGTACGCGTCGACAAAGTTGCCGACAACGCAGTCACCGCCGCCGGGAGCAGAGCCGATCACCTTCGCGAGGCCGTCCTTCTGCGCGATGTAAGGAAGCGCGTTTCCGCAGGAATAGGAGCTTCCGCTGCACATGATATAGAAATTGTACTGTCCGCCGAAGCCGTCCTGGTCATCCGCGATGCCGTCGAGGTTGGTGTCCACGTGATACCGCTCCTCTCTGTAACTTCCTGTCACAACATCGAGATCCGAGAAGTTGACCTCTCCGTCCGGGGAAAGGAAGCCGAGAACGCAGATCAGGCCGTTTGCGGCGCCGCCGCCGTTGTTGCTGACGTTGATGACTACGTTTTTCACTTCGTCGTGCTGCTTGATATCCTGGAAGCAGTTGTAGAAGAACGCGAAGTTGCTCCTCTCTTCATTCTCCTTCGTAGGGCCGAGCACGTAGAAGGACGGTCTTCTGGTCGTTGTATCATCATCAAATTTCTTGAAGTAGATCACCGCAGTGTCGCCGGAATAGTCAAGGCGCTGGTTTCCGTAGTCCTTGGGCTCGTTGCTTTCCATATACATGGTCCACAGCATGAGCGGCGCCACCTCCGGGACGTTCAGGCCCTTTTCGATCAGGGCGCCCAGAATGGTGTCCGCGATGCCGGTGTCTTCTCCGACCTCCTGCTCCGCTCCCTCTTCACTGTCAAAAAATTCCTTGCCCTCTTCGGACTCCTTAATGTCCTCGGTGATGCCGTCCACCACATTCTGGTCTACTTCTTTGGTCCCGAACACGGTGTCGATGCTCACCATCGAGTCGTGGCCGGAATCAAACAGATAGTTGAACAGAAGGACTTCTGCCGTCACAGCGGCGCCGGGATCCGTGGAACACAGCGATTTTTTGGCATTGATCCTTGTGAAGTATTCGTCGAAGGTCGTGATATTCTTCTCTTCCTTGTGGCCAAAAGTCAGATCCAGAAGCAGGCAGGTCGAATAGTAAGCGTAGTCCGCATAGGCCTGCGTGGTCTCCTGCAGAGTGCTGAAGGGACCGCCGTGGAGCGCCTTGTAATAAGGGCTCGCCTGCACGGCTTCGGCGTTTTCCTGCGTCATGTTCGAGTTGATCGAGTCGACATTCAGATAGTCCTTCCCGTTGTAGGCAAAGACATTTCTCCAGGTGAGGCCGCCAAAAGTATTCTGAAGGCCGAGGAACGGCATGAGAATGTCGTCTTCATACGCGATGGCCGGCATGTTGTAGTCCTTGAGACGGACCGTGACCGGGGCCTTCGCGGTCTCCGACGAGGCGTTTTTGGTGGAAGGCGTGATCACGTCGAACTCACTGAGGTCAACGACAGCGCCGCTGACGACATTGTCAGAGCGAAGTCTCGCCGCGTCGTCGATCGTGATCGTATCCGCTGCGGAGTCGATCGTCGTGGTCGATCCGTTGACTTCAAACTTCAGGACGCCGTTCTCCACGGTGATCCTCTCTTTGCCCTCGTAGAGCATGTTCAGATAGTCGGAAGCTTTCATGAACGGCACGTCTTCGTAGCCCTTGACTTCGTAAGTCTTGACCGTGATGTAGTTTCCTAAGGATGATCCCGCGTAGATGCGGCTGTCCTCCCACTTGACGGAGATGTCCGCCTGGGCGATCTCTTCGCCTGCGGGGGCGGCTGCGGCGTCGGCTTCGGCCTCGCCTGCGGCGGGAGTGGCGTTTGCGTCGGCGGGGGCTTCACCTGCGGGGGCTTCACCTGCGGGGGCTT
>DLYC01000066.1:2849-3047 GCA_003447895.1 Lachnospiraceae bacterium
TGCGGCGGGCTCCGCTGCCACGGCTTCTGCCGCTGTGGTGTCACCGCCTGACGTAGCTGCGCCTGTGGCGCCTCCGCATCCTGCGGCAGAGACGATCATTACCAAAGACAAACCAATGCTGATCAGTTTTTTGAACTCCATATGATTCCTCCCTGTGAATTTGACATATTTGTACCATTCCCAAATATTTTAGCATGA
>DLYC01000066.1:3104-7290 GCA_003447895.1 Lachnospiraceae bacterium
TATGGTGCCAGGCACCATAAACTCGGAGTTTATAAAGTTTATAAAAATTTAATGGTGCCTGGCACCATAAACATACGGATTCGTATAGAACGCGTACACAAGGTGCACCGTCATCACGCACCAGATGAGCGGCTCGCACAGGATGACCGCCCTGTAGCCCATGCGCGGCACCAGAAGCCAGGTGAACACGCACTTTCCGATAAGCTCGATGAAGCTTGAGATCAGCGGTGTCCTCTTCTCGCCCAGGGCCTGCAGGGCCATTCTCGTCTGGTGCAAAATACCGAGCCCCCCGGCGAACACCGCCGCAAACCGCACGTAGGCGACAACATTTCCGATCAGCTCCGGATTCGACGATCCGGAAACCAGCCCCGCGAGCTGCCTCCCAAACAGGATCATGAAAACCAGCGAGGAAAGCCCGCACACAAGATCATAGACATAGGACTCCCTCATCCCGCGCAGGATCCTCTCCCGCTGCTCCGCCCCGCGGTTCTGCGATACAAATGTCGAGATCGCCATACCCATCGAAATGCAGGGAAGCGTGCTGAGCATGAGGATTTTGCGGGCCGTGGTGTGCCCGGCGATCACAATTTCCCCAAGGCCGTTGATGCCCGACTGCAGGATCACCGACCCCAGGTTTACGACGGAGCTCATAAACGCCATCGCATAGCCCTGCCCGGCAAGTTCCGCGTACATCGCGCGCCCGCAGGCGAAGTCAGCCCTCCGGGGAAGCAGGATTTTGGCACGCCGGGCGATGTAGAGCGCGCACAAAAGCGCACTGATGCTCTGCGCGATGACCGTCGCGTAAGCGGCGCCGCGAACGCCCAGCCCCGTCCCCGCCACCAGCGCGACGTCGAGAATGACGTTCAGCACGGACGACAGGATCAGAAAAACCAGCGCCATCGCGGAGTTTCCGATCGCGCGAAGAAGCGACGACAGCAAATTGTAGGCGAACATGACGAAGATGCACCCGCCGATGATCCGTATGTAGGACAGCGCCTCGTCGTAGATCAGCGCGGGCGTCCCCAGGATATGGAGGAGCGGCCCGAGCCCCGCCAGTGCCAAAATAGTGACCGCCCCGATCGTAACCGCCCCGATCACCAGGGCGCCGGCCACCGATTTTCGAAGCTCTCCCTCATCTCCCGCGCCGTAGGCCCTGGCCACAACGATCGATACTCCGTTCCCGAGTCCCTGCGCAAAGCCCACCATCAGGTCAAAGACCGCAACGCTCGCGCCCACCGCCGCCAGTGACTGCTCCCCCAGATAATGCCCGACGATGGCGGTGTCCACCGCGTTATACAGCTGCTGAAAAAGATACGAAACAAGGATCGGAATCATAAAGATCAGCAGATTTTTCATGATCGGCCCATTAATCAGGTCAACGGACAGCGCGCCTCCGCGGGCGGCGACAATACTTTTCTGTTCACTCATACTTTAGACTTTCTTTATGGTGCCAGGCACCATTAAATTTCTGTAAACTTTATAAACTGTGAGTTTATGGTGCCAGGCACCATAAAATTTCGGGCCCGCGCCGCCTTCCATTACTGTAATCCGTGTACAATCTTACCATATTCTGACCTGATAGGGGGAATCCTCCCTTCCCCGTACCGCCGATTTTCCCCCGGAGGTGGAATCAGCCTCCGAAAAGAACTATAATGGAAACAATAACCCTCAAAGAGAAAGGAAATTGAACAATGTTTCGTGAAATGCTCCGTATCAGGCAAAAAATCTCCCGCGAGGAGTGCATCGACCTCTTAAAGGAAGAGCCGCGCGGCGTGCTGTCCGTCCTGGGCGATGACGACTATCCCTACGGCATGCCCATCAACCACTACTATTGCGAAGAAGACGGGAAACTGTATTTTCACAGCGGTATGAAAGGGCACAAGATCGATGCCATCCGCCGCCACGACAAAGCTTCCTTCTGCGTATACGACAGCGGCTACCGCAAGGAAGGCGAGTGGGCGCTGAACATCCGAAGCGTGATCGTCTTTGGCCGCATCGAGATCATCGAAGACAAAGAAAAGATCTACGACATCGCGCGCCGTCTCAGCTACAAGTTCACAGACGATGAGTCGTACATTGAACACGAGATCAAGCACTCGGGCCCCCGGACCTTCATGTTCGCGCTCGTGCCGGAACACATATCCGGAAAGCTTGTCAATGAAGCCTGACGCAGCGGTCCGGCGCCTTCTGCCCCCAGAGGCCGCCTTGCGCTTTTTTGCGCCAAAATCCCCCCTCGCGACAGTTTGACTCCTGAGGCCGCCTTGTGAATTTGAGGAAACTATGACAAAAACCAAGACTTCTACCCGAAAAGGAAACAGGAAACCGAAAATTGTTCTGTGCTGCGTGTTCAGCATCCTGTGCAGCGTCCTTCTGGTCGTCGGGCGGGCTGTCTATGAGACCAACCGCCTGCACACCCTTTGGGACACCCCGAGCCGCCTCGGCGGTACACTCGCCGCGCTGCTCGCAACAGCTGCGGGCACAGCATGCCTGTCCGCCCTCTCCTATTTTGCGCTGGGATGGCTCGCGGGCCTTTTCAGCCCCGGAAGCGGACGGCGTCCGGGCCGCGCGGTAACCCAAAGCAGTCGCGCCGGAAGTCGCGCCGGCAGCCACGCAGGCGCAGCCTCCCGCAGAGCCGGCAGCGCCGCCCGCGCATCCGGCAGGCAGGGGCCCAAACCGTTCCTCCTTTTCTGGCTTCTTTCGTTCGCCTCGTGGATCCCCGCTTTTCTGGCCTACGATCCCGGCATCATGGCCTACGACACCTACCCGCAGAGCCGCCAGGCGCTGGAGGGGTTCTCCGGGATGAACAAGTACCATCCCCCGCTGCACACGATGTTCTGGGCCGCGTGCATCAGGGCCGGCGCGCTGCTCCACATCGACGCCACCTTGATCTACGAGTTTCTGCAGATGCTGATGCTGTCCTTTGCATTTGCCGTGATGCTGCGCTACATGGTCCGCCGGCGCTGCCACCCGTTTGTGATCGCGTGCAGCGCGCTCTTTGTCATCCTGAACCCCGTCATCGCGATTTTTTCCCTGGAAATGGTCAAAGACTCCTGCGTCGCCATCTTCCTCATTCTGGTCACCGTGCGCCTGGCCGAACTCTCCGACGCAATCCACCGCCAAAATACAGCCCCCCTGTCAGTCGGCTTCTGGCTGTCTCTCGCTTTTTTGACAGCGGTGCTGTGCCTTCTTCGGAACAATGCGGTCTACGCCGTGATCCTGTCCCTGCCCTTTATGCTGATTCTCGCGCGCGGGTTCCGGGTTCAGGTGCTGGCGACTCTGGCGGCGGCGCTGGTGGCCTTCGGCGCGATCAACGGGCCGGTCTATCACGCGCTGGGCATCCAGGAGGGAAATTCCCGCGAGATGCTGAGCGTCCCGATCCTTCAGATCACAACGGTGGTCGTAAACCACGGATTTGAGGGGGCGGCCGCGGCGCAGGAAAATGGAGCGGCCGACGACGGGACAGCTACGGCGCAGGAAAACGGGGCGGCCGACGACGCGGCAGCCGTGGCGCAGAACGATGGGGCGTCTAATGGCGGGACCACCTCGACACAGGACAGTGCGGCGGCCGCAGCTCCCCTGACCGCTCAGGATTACGAGGCGATCGGGCGCTTCCTTCCCTGCGGCAAACTGCCGGAAGTCTACAACCCCCGCTTTGCGGATTTGGCCAAAAACTCATTTGATTCACAATATTTTGACGACCATAAGGGAGAATTTGTCAAATTGTGGCTTGGCCTGTTCAAGCGCTACCCCGAGGAATTCTGGAGCGCGTTTCTGGACCTCAACATCCAGCTCTGGTACCCGGGAAGCGCCGCCGTCGATCCCTACGCGGAGCGCGAGTACATCGAAACGGGCGTGTACGAGGCGGAATACTGCTCCGGCGTTCGAAAAGAGCACTTCCCGAGGCTCCTCGCCTTCTACGAAGGCGTAGCCGATTACAGCCCCTGGATGGACACGCCGGGGCTCTCCGTTTTGTTCGCGTTCTGGACGCCGGTCTGGCTCTTTGTGACTGCGTTCTTCGTGCTGGCCGCCAGAGGGCGACTTGAAAAAACGCTTATTTTGTTCATTCCGTTCTTTTTGTGGTTCACCTACCTCGCTGGGCCGGTGACCTGCACCCGCTACGTCTTCCCGATGATGGTGCTCTACCCGCTGATCGTCAGCACGCTGTTTACAGAAATTTAATGGTGCC
>DLYC01000157.1:0-2514 GCA_003447895.1 Lachnospiraceae bacterium
GCCAGATCGACGAGTACCGAGAAGTTCTTCCACGGCTGTGCGCGGTTGAATCCCCTGACGGGTAGTCCGACAATCCGATACCCTGCTTGCGGCACTCGCTCCATCTCCATACGTCCGAGCGCGCCGACAAACAAGATATCGGCATTAGGATCCAATTCCTTCAAGGCATTGGCAATACTGATTGCGGGGAAGATATGTCCACCGGTCCCGCCACCGGAAATGAGGTAGCGCCCCCCTCTTATCCCCCCATGGAGGGGGGAAGATGTATTATTAGTTTGCATTTTGTAAATGATTTTTTATACTTAAAATAGTATTTTCTATATCACACATAACTTGTTCATTAGTAAATCGAATGATTGTAAATCCCAGTTCCCTTAATCTGTGATGGCGTTGCTCGTCTAATTCTTTTTGTTCGGTTTTGTCATGATATTTACCATCGACCTCAATAACTAGTTTCTTGCTAAGACACACGAAGTCAACAATATATGAATCAATAATATGCTGGCGTCGAAACTTAATTCCCAGATGCTTGCTATTTAAGTATTGCCATAATATGCTTTCAGCCTCCGTCGGTTCTTTACGCATATGTTGTGCATGTTCCTTTAAAAACGGATACTCGCATCTGTTTGAAGTCATGTATTTATGCTCCATGTTAGTATATTTTCTCCTCCCCTCCACGGGGAGGCTGGGTGGGGCCTTTATTCCAAATTAACAATAGGTGCTTCTTCGGCGCTTTCCACCTTGGTCTCGTTGACCCGTTCGCGCAGTTCGGCCTGTTCGCGGCTGACGCCCATCATGATGCCGAAATAGACGGACGTGATGAGAACGGACGTACCTCCTCTGGAGATAAGCGGCAGGGGTTGTCCTGTGACGGGCCCTAGTCCGACAGCGACGAGCATGGAGATGAGTGCCTGGCATGTGATCATCAGCGCGAGTCCCATGGTCATCAGCATAGCCGGCATATCCGAATAGCGGCTGGATATATTACACGCCCGGAAGAGGATAGCCATATAAAGGAAGATCAGTGCGAAAGCTCCGACAAACCCTGACTCCTCCACAATGATAGCGAAGATATAATCCGCGAACGCCAGCGGGAGATAGTCTCTCTCTTTGCTGTTACCGGGCAGCACACCGAGCGGCGATATGCCTCCCCGTGCGACAGCGACAGAGGCATAGACCTCCTGTATGTTATCATCGGTAAGGACATATTTGGAGCCGTCGTCCTGATCAAAATGATGGTCAATACGGCTGACCCAGACGGTAGCTCTCTTGAAGGGCCCGTGCATCTGTCTGCCGGGTCTGACAAAAGCGAACTCCACGATCGCGTACCCGAGTGCGAGGACCAGAAAAGCAATACCGACGACCGACATGGTATATCTCCAAGGAATACGTGCGAGTATCCAAAGGCAGAAGATGATGAGTCCGATGAGCACCGCAGTAGAGAGGTTCGACGCCATGACGGGCAGCATCACTACCGCCGCAATGACGAGTGTGCGATAGAAATACTTCCGTTTGTCCTCCTCGGTGTGTATGCGTGCGAGCTGGTCGGCGATGACGATGATGAGACTCAGTTTCGCCAGTTCGGATGGTTGGAAGGTGATGCCTGCAATGCGTACCCATCGTGCGGCACCGTTGATAGTGACTACCAGCGGGTTACCGGGGATCATCGTGGAATAGACCAGCAAGGTGCTGACCGCCAGCAGGATATACCCGCCGAAGCGTACCCAATAAGTAGGTATAAACTGGATAAAAAACGCCGCAATGACTCCCATCACGATGAAAAGCATCTGTTGCCCGATCGGTCCGAGGGCGGAATGATGCATGTACACGAGTGTCGAAGACGCCGAGAAAAGGGCGATGACAGCCACACCGATCAGGAGCAGGAAAATCACCCAAAAGGTGCGATCAATTGTGCTTAAATCAAATTTTCTCATAACTCTCTTACCGCCGCCATGAATTGTTCTCCGCGGTCTTCATAGGACTTAAAGAGGTCGAAAGAGGCGCAGCAAGGGCTCAGCAGGACGGTGTCGCCCTCTCTTGCCGCATGGTACGCCGCTTGTACCGCATCGTGCAAGTTGTTCGTGTCGATGATCTGAATAGGGCTTTCGACTTTCGACTTTTGACTCTCGACTAATTTTTCAAAATGTTCGTGCAGTTTCTCATTATGCAGGCCCATGAAGATGAGGGTGTGGCATTTCTGCTTCACCAGTTCGTCAATCTCGGAGTAGTCGTTTCCTTTGTCTTTGCCGCCGAGGATGAGTACGGTAGGGGTGGTCATGGACTCAAGGGCGTACCAGCAAGAGTTGACGTTGGTCGCCTTGGAGTCGTTGATATATCTTACGCCCCGGACGGTAGCCACATACTGCAGGCGGTGCTCCACGCCTTGGAAGGTCATGAGGCTTTCGCGGATGACCTCTTTTTTGATACCTACTACATTCGCAGCGATGGTAGCCGCCATGGAGTTGAGGACATTATGCCGTCCCTTCAACGCCAGTTCGTCTTCGCCTACTGGCA
>DLYC01000157.1:2675-5721 GCA_003447895.1 Lachnospiraceae bacterium
CGGAACTTGGCGTCCACGTAATTCTGGAACTTATAATCATATCGGTCGAGGTGGTCCGGCGTGATGTTGAGCAAGATGGCGATGTCTGCCTTGAAATCATACATGTTGTCCAGTTGGAAAGAGGAGAGTTCAATGACATAGTAGTCATGATCCTCATGCGCCACTTGCAGCGCCAGCGAATTGCCGATGTTGCCCGCCAGACCTACGTCCAAGCCCGCCTGCTTCAAGATATAGAAAATCAACGAAGTGGTGGTGGTTTTTCCGTTGGAACCGGTGATACATATCATCTTCGCATGGGTGTACCGTGCGGCAAACTCGATCTCGGAGATAATGGGTGTGCCTTGTGCCTGAAGTTTCTGAATCAGCGGTGCCGTCAATGGTATACCCGGCGATTTGACCACTTCGTCGGCATTGAGAATCAACTCCTCGCTATGCTTACCGTCCTCCCATTGGACGCCGTTCTGGTCGAGCAGTGCGCGGTACGGTTCGCTGATTGTGCCGCAGTCGGATACAAACACATCAAATCCTTTCTCTTTGGCAAGAATAGCAGCCCCGCTACCGCTCTCGCCGGCTCCTAAAACAACGATTCGCTTTGCCATAATTATCTGATTTTCAACGTCAATATAGTGATTGCCGCCAAGATGAGTGTCACGATACAGAACCGTAAAACGATCTTGGTCTCATGGTGGAGGTTCTTGCTGCCCTTGAAGACGATGGAGCATGTCGGATCGTTCTTCAGGACTTGTTCTACAGAAGTGCGGAAGTGGTCATGGAAAGGTGTCCTTTTCCAGATACGGACATGCTTTCCGCGTTTCTTATAGAACTTGTACACCTGCGTCTGGAGGATCACGCTGACGCTCTCCATCAGGAAGATTCCGCACAGGACAGGCACCATCAGTTCCTTATGAATGACCATGGCGCAGACGCCGATGATGCCTCCGACAGTGAGGCTTCCGGTGTCGCCTAAAAAGACCTGTGCCGGGAACCCGTTAAACCAGAGATAGCCAACCAGCGCACCGACGAACGAAGCCATGAAGACCACCAGTTCTTCGGAGCCGGGTATATACATCACGTCGAAATACTCCGCCCAGACGACACTACCGGATGTATAAGCCAGAATCAGCAAGGCAATGCCGATGATGGCTGAGTTTCCGGCACACATGCCGTCCATTCCGTCGTTCAGGTTTGCACCGTTACTTACCGCCGCCACGACAAACACCGTCAGCAGCACAAAGAAGATCCATCCGAAACGGTATTTATTGTTCTCTCCGGTCCATGAAAACAGGTCGGCGTAGTTGAAGTTATGATGTTTGACAAACGGGATTGTGGTCTGCGTGGACTTGATCTCCGGCGTCTTCTCGACCACCACTACGTTGTTCTCAATCCGGCTGGTGACTACCTCGTTCATGCTCACAGCGGGACAGAAACGCAGCGTCAGTCCGACGATCAGACCCAGCGTCACTTGGCCGCCGATCTTCACCCATCCGTTCAGACCGTCTTTGTTCTTTCGGAAGGTCTTGATGTAGTCGTCGGCGAATCCCAGCGCACCCATCAGCAGCGTTGTCACAAGCATCAGAATCATATATACATTCGTCAGTTTGCCCAGCAGCAGACACGGCACGAGGATAGCCGCAATGACAATCAGTCCGCCCATCGTGGGCACACCTTTCTTGCCCACGTTGAAGGGATCTGTCTTCTCGTCCCGCTGCGTCTCGGAGATGTTATGACGCTTCATGTAGTTGATAAACCAGTTGCCGAACCAGATACTGATCAGCAGCCCCAAGATCCCTGCCGTGATGGCTCGGAATGAGATGTAGGTCAACAGCCGCGCACCTGCCAGATGACCGTACGCCCCTGTCAAATAGTCAAATAAGGAATATAACATAAACTTTCAAATTTCAATTCTCAATTCTCAATTCTCAATTACAAATACTTCCGCACTTGTTCGTGGTCGTCAAAATGGTGCTTGACACCTTTGATGATCTGGTAGTCCTCATGTCCCTTTCCGGCAACGAGGATGACGTCTCCGCTCTGCGCCAGCGTGCAAGCGGTCTGTATCGCCGCTGCGCGGTCCTCGATGACCAAGGTGCTGCGCAGTTCGTCTTCCGTCAGTCCCGCTTTCATGTCATTCAGTATGTCCGCCGGCTCCTCATCGCGCGGGTTGTCGGAGGTCAGGATCAGCTGTTCGCTGCCGGCTTTCGCTATCTTAGCCATCATCGGTCGTTTGCCCTTGTCCCTGTTGCCGCCGCAACCCACCACGGTGATCAATTTAGGATGTCTTTCACCCTCCCTTGTGGGGAGGGACGGGGTGGGGTTGTTAATTATCTCTCGAATGGTACTTATCACGTTGTCCACCGCGTCCGGCGTGTGTGCGTAGTCGACGATGGCGGTCCATCCTTTGGGACTGCGGATGGTCTCAAACCGCCCGTTCACAGGTTTCAATGTGCTCAAAACCCGTAGTACGTCCAGTTCGTCAAAACCGAGGCACAGCGCCGCGCCGTAGATACAAAGCAGGTTGCTGACATTGAACCGTCCCACCAACGGAACAAAGACCTCTTTGCCGTTGATATTCAGCATCATACCTTCGAACCCTTCCTCTAAAATCTGCGCCTTGTAATCCGCGAGCGAACGGGTGGAGTAGGTATGTACAGCGGCCTTGCAGTTCTGCGTCATGACGAGGCCGTTCTTGTCGTCTTTGTTGGTTACGGCGAAAGCGCTTTTCTTCAGCCCGTCGAACAGCCGTTTCTTCGTGTCGCGGTAGTTGTCGAAGGTCTTGTGGTAGTCGATATGGTCCCTCGTCAGGTTGGTGAACAGCGCGCCGTTGAAATCCAGTCCGGCGATGCGTTCCTGGGCGATGGCGTGCGACGAGACCTCCATGAATGCGTACTCGCATCCTGCGTCCACCATCCGTCGCAGCAGACCGTTCAGTTCTATTGCATCAGGCGTGGTGTGCGTCGCAGGAACGGCTTCGTCTTCGATATAATTGACTACGGTGGACAGCAGTCCCGCCTTGTGTCCCAGCGCGCGCACGAGTTTATATAATAAG
>DLYC01000157.1:5797-6014 GCA_003447895.1 Lachnospiraceae bacterium
TCTTGCCGTTGGTGCCGGTCACGCCTACGAGCGTCAGTTTTTTGCTCGGCTCGCCGAACCAGCGGCTTGCCAGCAGACCCAGCGCCTTGTCCGTGTTCTCGACGAGAATATAGGTTGTGCCCTTGTCTCCCTCCCTTGAGGGGAGGGCCGGGGTGGGGTTTAAATATTCCCGTTTGGAGAGGACAATGGCACTTGCGCCTTTGGCGACACAACCATC